>NZ_CBAUBA010000002.1:0-140479 GCF_964796385.1 Aquirufa sp.
AATCAGTCACTAGTCATCAGTCACTAGTCTTCAGTTACTTTTTGTTTTAATAATTCTTATGTAATATTTTTTGCTGATGACTAGCGACTAGTGACTGACGACTAATTACCTACTTGCCTTCAAATACCCCGCCAAGTCCGCCAAATGATCCGTTCCGATGTAATCCACACCTAAGTCCAACAACGTTTGATAAGCAATCATCGTATCTGGAGTCGCCCATAAACGAAGTTTGCGTCCCGCAGCATGCACCCGATCAACATAAACTTGCAATTTTTCACGCAGTGCCGGGGCCATAGGCACATTGCCACTCCATACTCCAAACTTGTAAAATGCCTCACTCTCTAGCTCCACATGCGATGCTAAAAAACTTGGCACCGGTTCATTCGACCGACCGTCAAACGTAATCCAATTTGGATATTTGACATAATCAGCCACTTTAGGGCGATTACCCGATATGACAATGCGTAATTTATTCTTTAGAATTAAATCCTTATGCGGCTCCAATGCCTTGATAATTAATGGCAACGTAGAGTCCGAAGAAGTCTTGCAATCAATCAAAAATTGGTGGAAATTTCCCGCCTTCCCTGCTTTCAACACCTGAATAATTGGCTCCAAATACAGATTCTGTAAGGTCCTAGACGCCTTCAAATCCTTCACATCATGGGCAACCAATAATTGTCCATTCACCGCATACACATCCGATTCAATCGAACCAAATCCCAAAGAAAAGGCCTCATAAAATGGTTTTTCATGCTCATAATCATTATGTGCATGTGCCTTGGAAACCACCGTCTGCGCCCACATTCCTGTCGAACACAAAAGCAAAAACAAAATCGCTACTTTTTTCATCTTACGGTTTCATGTAGTCACCCGACACAATCCGTGTCTTCGGATCCGTCGGACGGTTATAGATATACGCATACGTAGTTATCTTCTTTCCCTTCAACGTTACTTCAACTTGCTCCCGAATAAATAGACTTTCCTCCGGACGATCCGTTTCATATTCTTCATATTCATCTAACACGTTCAACAGCTTGACGGTATTTGATAACAAATACAATTCGCCTACTACTTTATCAGCCGGATTTGCTGAAGGAATAATGCCTGGATATTCAGCCACTTGGAACATTTGACCCTGATAACCCGCCATACCCACATAATCCGAATTTCGCGCAATTAAACGATGTAAATCATTTCCGCAATCGCGACGCAAGGTTCCATAAACGAAAATGTATTCCTCCACATCGGGCTCTGGCAACTTCGCCTCTTCCAACGTCAATACCAAATCTTCTTGTTCAACGACCGTCCCCTCATTCAGCACCACGTTCCCAATGATACCTTCAAACGGTGCCGAAACAATCGACTCCATTTTCATCGCCTCAATAATATACAACGGTGCATTTTTCTTCACTTCCTCCCCCGGTTTCACTAAAATACGACTCAATCTTCCTTGCAACGGAGCACCTATATCTCCTTTGCCAGTCGCTTTTGCATGTTGCGCCCGCTCAACCTTAATATTCTTATCTAGTATTTTCAAGCGACGCGCCTGACCATTCAAATCAAATGTGATATTTCGTAATCCAGACTCATCTGGGTCCGACATATATAAGTACTTGACAATGATCGTCTTACCTGGCTCAATCGTAATCATAATCTCCTCATCCTGCTTTAAACCATAGAAGAAAGCCGGCGTAGGCATCATCGTCAAATCACCATAAAGTGCTTGATTCTTATAGAAATCTTCATACACTTTGGGATACATTTTGTACGATAAATAATCGTAGAATCCACCTTCATGATCCGGAAATTTCACTTTGAAATTCGCATAATCCGTATCAAAATCAATCGGATCTAAGTGATCATTCGGTCGGCCTTCATAAGGCACCTCACCCTTCAACACAATCTCTTGCAACTGTTTCGGGAATCCTTGATACGGCTGACCCAAACCACCCTTAAAGAAATCTTTCACCGATTCTGGGAAAGATAAGGTCGAGCCTTTGGCGTAGACATCCTCCGCAGTCAAACTATTCGCGGTCATAAAGATGGCCATATCGCCCACCACTTTAGAAGATGGTGTCACTTTCACAATATCACCAAACAAATTATTCGCCTCCGAGTAATTCGACTTCAATAGTTCAAATTTATCCCCCACACCCAACGCGATCGCCTGACCACGTAAGTTGGTGTACTGCCCACCCGGAATCTCATTATTATACACCTCAGCCGTCCCAGCTTTCAATTCAGATTCAAACGGAAAGTACATCGCACGCACTGCCTCCCAATAATTCGAATATTGATTCAGCTTATTCAAATCCAATTTTGGATCTTTTTCGTGGCCTTTCAGCATGGCCACCAACGAGTTTAAGTTGGGCTGCGAAGTTAATCCCGACATCGAACCGATAGCCCCATCAACCACATCTACTCCCGCATCAATCGCCTTCAAATACGTAGCCGATTGAACAGAAGAAGTATCATGCGTGTGCAAGTGAATGGGAATATCGACCGCCTTTCGCAGTGCAGCCACCAATTTCTCCGCTTGGAACGGGCGTAAAAGACCTGCCATGTCTTTGATACAAAGTATATGTGCGCCTTCATCTTCCAGTTGGCGCGCCATATCCACATAATATTGCAGGTTGTATTTTTGATTCGTAAATACATCCCCTGTATAGCAAATCGAAACTTCCGCTAAACCAGGCGTACGCTCACGCACCGCACGTATCGACACCTTCATCGCCTCGATCCAGTTTAACGAATCGAAAATTCGAAAAACATCAATACCCGCTTCAGAGGATTTCTCCACAAACTTCTCAATTAAATTATCTGGATAGGCTGAATATCCCACGGCATTGGATCCTCTAAATAACATCTGCAAAAGCATATTCGGCATCGCCTCTCTAAACTCTTCCAAACGCTTCCAAGGAGATTCCTGCAAGAAACGCATCGCCACATCAAACGTCGCGCCACCCCAAACTTCCATTGAGAATAAATTCGGGAAAGATTTGGCGAAGCCAGAGGCGACGGCCAACATATCTTGGGTCCGTACGCGGGTAGCCAATAAAGATTGGTGCCCATCGCGGAAGGTCGTATCGGTAAATAAAACTTGCTTAGTGTCACGAATGTGCTTAGCAAATTTCTCTGGGCCGAGCTCCATCAATAACTGCTTGTATCCAGCTGGATATTCAGCAACATCCGAAATAATCGGAATGATTGGTTGGCGAAATGGAGCACTAGGCTTCACTTTAACATCCGGATTTCCGTTCACAATGACCTCGCCAAGGTATCGAAGTGCCTTTGTTGAACGATCACGGGTAGGTTTAAAATTGAATAATTCGGGATGATTCGCGATAAATGGAACTGTACAATGTCCCTCTTGGAACACGGGATGAGTAATCACATTCCGCAAAAATGGAATATTGGTCTTCACCCCACGAATACGGAATTCCGTCAATGCCCGATTTAAGCGTTCCGCAGCACCACGAAGTGTACGGCCTTTGGCAGAAATCTTCACCAACATTGAATCGAAATAAGGCGAAATTTTCACCCCGGGATAGGACGAACCCTCATCTAAACGAATACCAAAACCAGCTGCATTTCGATAGGCAATAATCGTACCAAAATCAGGCTTAAATCCATTAGCTGGATCTTCTGTCGTAATCCGACACTGAATCGCAAAGCCATTTAACGGAATTTTTTCTTGCGATTGAATGAAAATACCCGGATCAGATAACTTATAATTTTGGGCAATTAATATCTGCGTTCGAACTATATCAATCCCCGTCACCTCTTCCGTAATCGTGTGCTCCACCTGAATACGCGGATTCACCTCAATAAAGTAGATATTTTCATCCTTGTCGACCAAGAATTCAACCGTACCCGCATTGTAATAATTAACCGCCTTACCGATCGATAACGCGTATTGATATAATTTTTGCTTCGTTTCTTCCTTTAAACCAAACGAAGGTGCCACCTCCACAACCTTTTGAAAACGCCGTTGGACCGAACAATCCCGCTCATATAAATGAACTAAGTTGCCATGCTGGTCGCCCAACAACTGCACCTCAATGTGCTTTGGCTCGTGTATAAATTTCTCAATAAATAAAGTATCATCACCAAAGGCATTTTTGGCCTCATTTTTAGCTTCTGAATGTGCTTTTTCTAATTCTGCCTCGGAGTAAACCACCCGCATCCCACGACCACCACCACCGGCAACAGCTTTCACCATGACAGGGAAAGTAATGCGACGCGCTTCGGAAAGGGCGTTTTCGTACACCGACATATCTCCTTTCGAATCAAGGATCATCGGTACATTAGCTTTTAGTGCGGCAACTTTGGCTGCTACTTTATCACCGAGCGCATCCATGGCTTCTGGAGAAGGGCCAACGAATACAATGCCTTCTTCTCGGCACCGACGCGCCAAAACTACGTTTTCAGATAAGAAACCGTATCCCGGATGAATCGCATCAATCTTCTTGGATTTACATAACGTAATCAATCCTTCGATATCCAAATAAGGCTTCAAGGGCTCATTCTCTTTCCCGATTTGATAAGCCTCATCAGCCTTGTAACGGTGAAGTGAATAACGATCTTCAAAGGTGTAAACGGCAACGGTTCTGATTCCTAACTCAGACGCAGCACGCATGATACGAATAGCAATCTCACCGCGATTCGCGATCAGTAGGCTGTTGATTTTCTTAACGTAAGATTTGGGCATTCGAATTGATTTAATGCAGTCTAACAAAAATGATAAAAATATTGGGATTTCAATATCGCTGACAATACAAAATTTGGCAAATATTGAAATTTTACAATTATTATTGGGTTCGATACTAAAAAATAAGAGGTTTAAAAAAATCCTATTTCCTTCATTTGAAAATTGTTAACTTGCGAACCCTAATTTGACCTAACATTCATGAGCGCAACGAAACCTTTTATTGGCATCACCCTTGGAGATTATAATGGCATCGGTCCGGAGGTCATTCTCAAAGCTTTGGGTAGCCAGCGCATATTGAAATGGTGTACGCCAGTCATTTATGGTTCCAAAAAGGTTCTCGAATTCACGCGTAAGCAATTGGAATTACCCGAATGGTCAATCACTGAAATTAAGGATTTAAGTGAGGCAGGTTCCGACCAAAGCTATGTAATAACTTGTTGGGACGACACAAACACCCTAGTCGAATCTGGAAAAGTGACTCCTGAGGCCGGAAAAGCAGCTTTTTCGTGCTTGGATCGCGCGGCTAAAGACCTTGATTCGGGTGTTCTTTCAGCGATTGTTACGGCGCCCATCAACAAGCATAATATCCAATCGGAGGACTTTAATTTCCCTGGACATACCGAATATTTAACCGAACGTTTCGAGGCTAAATCATCCCTGATGATGCTCGTTAGCGACGAATTACGCGTAGGCGTTGCCACAGGACACTTGCCACTTTTAGAGGTAAGCAAAGCACTCAGCAAAGAACTCATCCGAGAAAAAATCACTACTTTTTTACAAAGTTTACGCGAAGATTTCGCGATTGAAAAACCTAAATTAGCTGTATTGGGATTGAATCCACATGCGGGTGAGGCAGGGCTATTGGGCCAGGAAGAATTAGAAATAATTCAACCGGTCATCGATGAATTTAGAAGCAAAGGCAACCTGGTTTTTGGTCCTTATCCGGCGGATGGATTCTTCGGAAAAGCGCAATTCAAGGAATTTGATGGGGTTTTGGGCATGTACCACGACCAAGGGTTAATTCCATTCAAATACATCGCGTTCGAAACAGGCGTTAACTTCACAGCAGGTTTGCCGATCATCCGCACGTCACCTGACCATGGAACCGCCTACGATATCGCAGGAAAAAATGAAGCTGATCCAAGCTCATTCTTGCATGCCTTCTTTTTGGCCATCGATTTAAGTAAAAACAGAATGAACGCATAGTATGGCGAAACGCGTCTTAATCATCGATGAGGTACACCCTTCCCTAGCGAAGGAGTTGCGCGCATTGGGTTTTGAAGTTGATGAAAAGCCCTATTTAAGCGCGTCTGAAGTTGACATTCACGGATATCAAGGACTCGTATTACGTTCTAAATTGCTTCTAACAGCCGAATTTATAGCTACTGGATCTTTGGAATTCATTGCACGAGCAGGCGCCGGACTGGACTTAATCGACCTGGATTATTGCGAATCCCAACATATAGCCGTATTCAGTGCCAATGAAGGCAATCGGGATGCCGTGGGCGAACATGTGATTGGCCAATTACTAAGTATCGCACGAAAAATAAATACGGCAGATTCAGAAGTACGCGCAGGAAACTGGAATCGCGAAGGAAATCGCGGTTGGGAATTACAAGGTAAAACCATTGGAATCATAGGCTACGGCAATATGGGCCAAAGCCTCGCTAAAAAACTACAAGGTTTTGATATGCAAATTATGGCTTATGATAAATATGCCCCGGCTACGCATAGGTTGGAGGACATATTTGAGCGGGCCGACATACTTTCGCTGCATATTCCTTTAACCGAAGAAACACGTGAAATGGTGGACCTCGAGTTTATCTCAAAATTTAAAAAACCAATCATCCTGATGAATAGCTCGCGCGGCGCCATTTGTTCATTGGACGCTATTTTAGCTGGATTGCAATCAGGCCAACTAATTGGACTGGCCTTTGACGTATTACCTAACGAGCAAGTTGCGAGGTGGTCGGACGCGGAAAAGGGCCGTTTTAGAGCTATTTCAGCCTTTCCACAAACTATTTTCAGTCCGCACGTTGCCGGCTGGACCCGCGAAAGTTATTGGAAAATAAATGACGCACTCATTGAAAAAATTAAAGCCTTTTATCAGCTATGAATTACCCCGAAAATATTGCTGAAAAATTAGGTTTTGACCACATACAGCGAGACATCTCGCAGGCTTGCCTCAGCCCTATGGGAGCTGAATTTGCAGCCAAAATGAAATTTTCTACCCGCCATTCAGTCGTTACATCTTGGGTTACCCAAGTACATGAGATGAAACAAATCATGGCGGAACATGGTGGCGAATGGCCCCAACAAGATTATTACGATTTACGTGCTTGGTTTGCGCCATTAAGTTTAGAAGGACATTATTTGACGCCAGAAGATTGGCGAGATTGGCACCGTGGACTGGATATTTTAGTGCAGATGATTCGCTTTTTTACGAATCTCGATGCGGATAAATTCCCTGAAATCAAGCGCATAACCCAACAATACCAAGCGAAGGAAACAGAGATGGAATTAGATTTCCGTCAAATTATTCCGCTTATCCAAGAGCTTGACCGCGTATTTGACGTGAATGGTCAAATCAAAGAAACGGCCTCTCCTGCTTTGGGTGATTTACGTCGGAAACGTTTTGCGGAAGAACAAAGTCTGCGTAAAAAATTAGATTCGTATATCCAACAAGCCTACAAGGAAGGCTGGGTGAGTAAAGACTTTTCGTTGACCTTGCGGAATGGTCGGATGGTCATCCCCTTAGCAGCCGAGCACAAACGAAAAATCAAAGGATTCGTCCAAGACGAGTCGGATACAGGGAAAACAGTTTATTTAGAACCTGCCGACGCGCTTGTATTAAATAACGAAATTAAGTCACTCGAGTCGGCTGAACGACGTGAAATCATTCAGATTCTAAGCCGATTATCGGATCGCGTGCGTCCCATAGTTCCCATGCTCGCCGCCTGGTTTCAATGGTTAGGCGTGATCGATTTTGTCCGAGCAAAAGCGGTTTGGGCCATCGAACATGACGCTATTTTGCCACATATTCAAGCGACACCCCATGTGGAATGGCGTGCGGCAAGACATCCGATATTAGAAGAATCGTTAACTAAAATTGGTAAGAAAATTAAGCCATTAGACATTACTTTAGATGCCCAAAAACGCATCATGGTCGTTTCAGGACCTAATGCTGGCGGTAAATCAGTTACGCTAAGTACCATCGGATTATTGCAATATTTGTTTCAAGCTGGTTGTTTGGTACCGGTAGCCGAAGGGTCAACCATGGGATTCTTTGATCAGATATTTCTAGATATGGGCGATGAGCAAAATCTAGAAAATGAGCTCAGTACGTATAGCTCGCACTTGAGCAACATGCGGTATTTCTTGCAACATGCGCAAGAGAAAACTTTGTTGCTAGTTGATGAATTTGGAACCGGAACCGAACCGTCACTAGGCGGGGCAATTGCAGAATCGATCTTAGAGAAGTTGGCCGACAAAGGTTCCTATGGTGCCATAAACACGCACTTTGGTAATTTAAAAAGCTTAGCGGATCGCAAGGCGGGGTTATTTAATGCGGCCATGCGGTATGATACCACCCACTTGGAACCTCAATTCATTTTAGATATGGGGAAACCTGGTAGCTCCTTCGCCTTTGAAATTGCGCAAAAAATAGGTCTACCTACTCAAATCATAGAAAATGCACGAAAAAAACTAGGCAAAAGCCAAGTGGATTTTGAAAAGTTATTGATGGAAACGGAGACGGAAAAGCAAATTTGGGAAAGCAAAAACAGCAGTCTTGCTGCCCAATTAACGCAGGCCGAACGCATCAAAGAACAATATTCTAGCCTCAAACAATTACTCGAGGAGGACCAAAAACGCTTACTTAATTCTGCCAAAGCGGAAGCAAAACAACTCATTAAAGATGCCAACCAAAAGATCGAACAAACCATTCGGGAGATCAAGGAGAAATCTGCTGAAAAAGAAGCGACCAAGGCAATTCGAAATACATTGACTGAATTTGCTACTGAAAAATTGGCCAATCCAGTGAAGAAAAATGAGCCAAAACCGGCGCCTGCTAAACCTATAGTGGGTATAATTGAAGTGGGTTCTTGGGTGGCAATCAAGCAAGCTGATGGCGAAGGGGCGGTTGGGCAGGTGCTCGAATTAAAAGGCAAAGATGCCGTGGTTGCTCTCGGCTCAATACGCAGCACAATCAAATTAAATCGTTTGGAAAAGACTGCGACACCCAAAGCTGAAAAGGCCACGCGCGTAGCCATGAAGGGCATTGATATGAATAGTCGGATGGCTCAGTTCACATTAACACTTGATGTGCGTGGAAAGCGTGGTGAAGAAGTCTATGTGATTTTAGATCAATACATGAACGATGCCATTTTATTGGGTGTTCCGGAAGTACATATTTTGCATGGTAAAGGCGATGGTATTTTACGTGCGCTAGTCAAGGAGCAACTCAAACGCTACCGCGAAATTAAGTCGGTGCAGGATGAGCATGCCGACCGGGGTGGTGCGGGAATTTCAATTATACAATTTAAGTAGCATGCGGTTCATTGGGTTTTTATTTGTCATCAGCTTGCTGTTTGCTTGCCAGTCGGAATACAATCTAGGCATCCGTCAGCTCAAAAAGGGCCAATACAAAGAGGCTGTTGAATCCTTTAATTTTGCCTTAGATCGCAATCCACGTAATTCAGATATTTTTTTTGCGCGGGGATTGAGTCGCGGCTTTTTAGATAATTATACGGGAGCGATTGCGGATTTGACGCGTGCAATTAAGTTGGACGAAAACCAACCGAACTATTATTTTTACCGCGCGTATTTCAAGTCACTCTATGGAAATAACCGAGGATCGATTGATGATTTTTCGCGCGCCATAGACTTGGAACCTTATTGGCCGGAAGCCTATTATAACCGTGGTGTGAAACTTGTGCACATTGGGCTTTTTGATGAAGCTTGCTCAGATTTTGAAACGGCCAAGTATTTGGGAGATACGCTTTCGAACAACTACCTAAATCTTTACTGTCGGCCCATTTTCTCTATGAAAAAGGAAAAAAATTAGTGAACTTTACGGCTTATGTTCGACCCAAGCAGCTAGAGACTTGAGTCCATTTCATTTACTACTCAATAATATGCTTAGGGTCTAGCGCCTAAGGTTAAATTTACAGGTATGTCATTAGCTAAAACGGGCGACAAGGTTGCCGTACATTACACAGGAAAACACGATGATGGTTCTATTTTTGATTCATCGGTTGGTCGCACTCCATTGGAATTTCAATTAGGTTCGGGTATGGTCATCAAAGGATTCGATGATGGTGTGACGGGCATGAGCATTGGTGAGAAAAAAACAATTGTGATTCCGGCGGCGGAAGCGTATGGCGAGCATTCGCCAGAAAACGCTTTGACTATTGAGCGTACGCAGATTCCAGAACATATTGAATTGGAATTGGGGGCTTCGTTGAGCATGCATCAAGATGGTGGACAAGTGGTTGAGGTGGTGATTACTGATTTGACAGAAACACATGTAACGTTGGACGCGAACCATCCTTTAGCTGGTCGTGATTTAACATTTGAATTGGAATTGGTAAGTATTCAATAGCATCCTATGAAAATTGATTTGCGCTCCTTTGTCCCACATGGACTTGTTATTCTTGGCTTTATTATCATGGCCTACATATACTGCGGACCTGTTTTGCAGGGAAAAGTATTGGTTCAGCACGATATTCAACAAGCTCAGGCGGCAGCACAGGAGAGCATTCAATTTAAAAAATCATCGGGTACGGATGCTTGGTGGACAAACTCCATGTTTGGGGGGATGCCTACGTACCAAATTTCCGGTTCCTACCCGTATAGCATTTCAAGCTATTTAGGCAGTTTTATTACCAATTTATTCCCGACACCAGTCAATTTATTGATACTCCAATTACTGGGAATGTACATTTTTCTATGGGCTTTTGGTGCCTCACCTCTACTTGGGTTTGCAGGATCTGTTTTTTACGCGTTTGCCACGTATAATATGGTCATTATTCCGGCGGGCCATACCTCTAAAGTGTTAGCATTGGCCTATGCACCAATGGTTTTAGCTGGCGTTCGTATGTGTTGGGGTAAAAATAAATGGATGGGAGCGGCCGTCTTTTCGCTGGCGATGTCGCTGGAATTATATGCCAATCACGTCCAAATTACCTATTATTTATTTTTCATTATAGGCGCTTACAAGCTTTATACGAGCATTCAAGCGATTCAAAATAAGACATTAAGTGACTGGTTTCAGCGCGGCGCATTGCTCGGTTTGGGACTGGCCTTGGCGATTGGAACACATAGCATGCGCCTTTGGAACAACTACGATTACAGTAAAGAGACAACGCGTGGAAAATCTGAATTAAAGGTTAATGCTGCGCGGGGAAATGGATTAGACAAAGGCTACGCGTTTGATTGGTCGTATGGCTTATCGGAAACGGGCACGTTATTAATACCAAATTTCAAAGGGGGTGCTTCGCAAGGGGATTTAGGTGGTACTAAGTCGGCGACTTTCAAAACCATGGTGGATGCCGGTTTCCCGGAGGAGCAAGTTTTGGGATTTGTGGAGAAAGGGCCTACCTATTGGGGAGAACAAAGTTTCACGGCAGGACCTGCCTATGCCGGTGCGCTCGTGGTTTTCTTATTTTTATTTGCGGCCTTTTACATCCACACAGCGGAGAAATGGTGGTTGATTGGAACGGCAATATTATTTATGACCATGTCATGGGGAAAGAATTTTGCCTTAAACTACGTCTGGTTTGATTATGTACCTATGTTCAATAAATTCCGGGCAATCACGATGGTGCTTTCGTTTGTGCAGTTGGCATTTGTGGGTTTGGGAATTTTAGGATTGATTCGCTTGGCGAAACTAAAGCCTAATTTGGCTGAAATCAAAAAGCCACTATTTTATGCACTTGGATTGTCGGCAGGAATTTGCCTACTTTTTGCCGCATTGCCTGATTTATTTTTTGATTTCAAAGGAGCGCAAGATGGTGCAGGAATCGTGGAAGATGCTGGGATGAATCAGGCGATTTGGACAAGTATTCGCTTAGATCGAATGTCATTATTCCGTTCAGATGCGATTCGCAGTTTAGTTATTATTTTGATTGGGGCAGGATTGCTAGTAGCGTCAACGTATAAAAACGTTAAAAAGGCAGTCTGGATGTCGGCCTTTATTTTACTCGGCATATTTGATTTGACGCCTGTTGCCAAACGTTATTTTGGCAAAGAGGTCTTTGTATCTAAAAGTACGTTAGAGGAACAGATTTTACCAAGCCCTGTGAATGAACAAATTCTGACGGATAAAGGGACGTATCGCGTATTAAACTCGACGGTATCCTTTATGAATGATGCCACCACAAGCTTTTATCATCAGTCGGTGGGTGGCTACCACGGCGCAAAACTACGTCGGTACCAAGAATTAATTGAGAAATATTTCGCTGGTAGCCCGGCACAGATGTCGGTGCTAAACATGCTTAACACCAAATACATTATTGGCGCAGATTCGGCGGGAAGGCTAGCGGCACAGGTAAATCCGTCCGCCTTAGGAAATGCGTGGTTTGTGAAGCAAGCAATTTGGACAAAAGATGCAGATGGGGCTCTAGCAGCGGTAGGCGAATTTAATCCTGGGGAGTCGGCAATTATCGAAGAGGTTGACCGAGCGAATGTGGTTGCTTTTGATTCGACTCAAACGGGCATGATTGCGTTAACAAGCTACAAGCCAAACGAATTGGTTTATACGAGTGAAAGTGCGCAAGCGGGTTTTGTTGTTTTTTCTGAGATTTATTACCGGGGAAACGTGGATTGGAAATCATTTATTGATGGAAAAGAAGTTTCACATGTTCGGGCCAATTATATTTTAAGGGGATTATCGGTTCCTGCGGGTAAGCATACAATTGAGTTTAAATTTGCGCCAAAATCGGTAGCATTAGGCAATCGGGTGGATGCGGCCTCATCGATAGGGTTATTGGCATTTATTGGCCTAGCCATTTTTCTAACCTTCAAACAACATAAAAAAGAAGCAGTATGATTTATTCGATGACAGGTTTTGGGAAATCCCAAAAAGAGGTGCAGGAGCTTCAAATACGTGTGGAGGTTAAAACCTTAAACTCAAAGTTTACTGATATTTTTTGTCGGCTACCCAAATCCATTTCCGCACGCGAAATTGAAATTCGTAATTTCTTAACGCAGCAATTAGAACGTGGTAAGATTGAATTGAGCGTTCAGATTCAAAAAAATCATGATGGAACAGCAGTAAGTATATTACCGCAAGGTCAGATTGCCTTGTATTATGCGGAATTGAAGCGTGTGGCATTGGAATTAGGTGTTTCGAATTTGGATGAAGGGGCTTTGTATTTACAGGCTTTAAATGTACCAACAAGCATTTCGCAAGAAGCAAAGGAGGAAAATGAGGAGGAGATTGAGGCTTTGTGGCAAGTAATTTATGAGGCGATTCAAGAGGCGGTTGCCGAGTGCAAGGAATTCCGAGCACGTGAGGGAAAGATTGTCGAGGATAAATTTAGAGAATACATTGCTTCCATCGCATCGGGATTACAGCAGGTAACAGAACAAGATTTAGTTCGTATGCCGGGTATCCGGGAGCGCATGAAAAAATCTTTATTGGAGCTTGGGCTCAATGAAGATTTTGACAAAAATCGTTTCGAGCAAGAAGTTGTTTATTACATCGAAAAGTTCGACATATCAGAGGAAAAAGTGCGTTTAAATACGCATTTAGGCTACTTCATTGACATTCTAGCGGAGGGAAATGGCAAGAAATTAAACTTCATGGCGCAGGAGGTTGGTCGGGAAATCAACACGATCGGATCGAAGGCAAATGACTCGCAGATTCAGCGATTAGTGGTGAACATGAAAGATGAGTTGGAGAAAATTAAGGAGCAGACGGCGAATGTTCTTTAGACGTTAGACGCTAGACGTTGGACGCTAGAGGTGTTTTCTTTGGAAGGGTTTGTAGGGACGCGATAATCGCATCTTTTTTCTCTGGCAAACCTTTCAGGATTGCCAAAGTTTGAGGCGTTTTTCACGCCGATTCCCAAATAAATGATGTATCGCGTCTCTACAATCCATTCAATAGCGCGATCCCCACACAACCCACTGCCAAACCCAGCCATTGTTTGCGCGTTAAACGCTCTTTGAAAAACACATAAGCCGTAACGGCACTCAATAAAATCACGCTCAAATTGTACATGGTCAATACCACCGCCGCATTATTTTGGTATGCGTCCAACGCCTTCAATAGGAAATAAAACGAGAAGAAATTGGGTAAGCCCAAAGGGATGGAAGCTAAAACGGAATTGCGATTCCAGTTGAGGGTGCCGTTCGCCGACTTCCATATCAACACAATAATAGAACTAGCCATCGAGCCGATCAACAACATCATGATGAAGGGAAGTGTACCGCCAACTTGCGCAGTTAGGGTGCTGTTCAAATAACTAAAAAGCGTATTTGTAAGCCCGTAAGCTACGAATACAGCTAATAATAACGCGACAACAGGCTTCGAATCGCTCGAAGCATCCACCTGTGGACTACAGAAATAAATCGCCGCAAATGAAAACGCTAATCCCGCCGCAATCGACCAAGTGATTTCACCACCTGTTTTTAGAATAAACAAATTGATGAGTACAGGGATCACCAAGGATATATTATTAGCCAGCGACGTAGGCGCCATGCCATTCTTCTGTGTCGAGAATCCAGAAAGCAAAAACGTAATCACAAATCCAATACCCATCGCCATTAACAACATGGTATCTGTTGCCGCGGGCCAATGAAACGGAATGGCAGACGGTTGGTGAAAGTAAGCCGTCAAAAAACAAACCGGATAATTCAACAGAATCGCTATACGCGTATCCACTTGAAAGCGCGCGTGCGCTCTAAAATTCACCAGCAAAAGCACGGAGAAAATGACACTTAAAATTAAATAAAGCATGTTATGATTTTTTAACTAGGTCCTCTAAAATACCTACCCATTCCGGGGAATTATTTAGGCTTTCCACCAACTGCCAATGCTCTCCGCCCGCTTCCTCAAACAATTCTTTATACTCCTCTCCTACTTCAATCGTGGTTTCTAGACAATCTGAGACGAATGCCGGAGAAAATGCAAGAATTTTCTTCTTTCCCTCAGCTACTAATTTTTTGATGGTTTCATCCGTATAAGGCTGTAACCACGGATCACGACCTAGTCGGCTTTGAAAAGCCGTACTAAATGTCCCTGGCTTTAAGCCCATTTCAGCAGCGATCCGACGCGTTGTTTCGTGGCATTGCGCCCGATAACAGCCATGATTTTTCTCGGTTATAGTTTCGCAACACGTACCAAAAACACAGGTATTCTTCGTATAATCTCCTTTACGAATGTGACGCTCAGGAACTCCATGATAGGAGAATAAATAATAATCGAAATCAACATCCTTTTGGTAGTTGGCCGCTTTAGCGGCAAAATACTTGGCAAAATCAGGATGATCATAAAAATAGCTAACCATCGAAAGCGCCGGCATCACTTGCCAGTCTTTCATTAATTCCATCACACGCTCATAAACGGATCCTGTTGTAGCAGAAGCATACTGCGGAAAGAATGGAATGACAATTAATTTCTTGAGGTTTTTAGACTGCATATCAGCTAAAGCTGATTTCATATCAGGTGACTGATATCGCATGGCTAAACGCACGTAATACGAATCTCCTAGTTGAACCTGCAAATCTCGAGCTACATCTTCCCCATAATATTTGAGGGGTGAACCGCGTTCATCCCACAATTCTTGGTAGATCTTAGCGGATTTTGGCGCACGAAAAGGTGCGATGATTCCATTAACGAGGATTGTTCGAAAAATATAAGGAAAATCGATTACTCGACCATCCATTAAAAATTCGCGTAAATATTTACGAACAGCAGGGGTTTTCGGATTATCCGGTGTACCCAAATTTACAAGTAGAACTCCAATCATAACGCAAATTTGGCCTAAATAATTAGAATACCCAACCTTCTGGTGTGATTTTTGTTCGCGTTGACCCTTCTACACAAGGCGTTCTATCCTGGCAATTGGCTGAACCTGGAGGGCAAGAATAAATTTCACCTGGAATCGAAAAAGTCATTGGCGTATATCCTTCAGGAACACCAATACGTCGATCAATATTAAAGATTTTCTTACGCACAGAAAAGACATTGAATATACCCAATACACGCTCCTCAGGTTTCGTCACCGATTTAATATTTAAACTAAATCGTGTTTCAGCGGGAACATCAAATAGAGATCCACTTGACTGCACGGACGAAATCAACGATTGATAAAAACTGTAGGTATTCTTTGTTACGGAACGCTGCTCTAATCGGAAATAATATAAACCGTATCCATCAAATGGCAACCGCGCGACTTGTCGGCCCACCACCCGCTGCCCATTCGTCAGTACGTCCGAAAATACATTCAAATCATTATTGGTTGATATATCCCAACAATTTCCATCACACAGATAATTCAAAATGTTGTCATTGGGAAAACGAGGCGCCACACAATCGAGCGTACGGACAAAATCAAATCGCGCTCCATCCGTGCAGGTCTTACAAATCTGAGCTTTTTCATAATGTTTCCAGTTCCACATGTAGTAGTCTCCTTGATTCGGCAAGTCTTTAAAATCCAAATACACAGTGAAACCAGCACGCCGTGGATCAACTTTCGAATATTGTTCAAACGCCTCAAAACGGACAATGGTATTTTCTATTTCGGGAACAGCCTTCATGGTTTCGACCGTACTCTCGTACTGATTACCTATCAGGGTACGAACAAAAAGTTTATACGAAGTGCCAACTTTGCCCACAAATCCAGCGGGAGGCAAATACGTACCTAATGGCTTAGCGGCTTCTTTAAATATAGTCTTCACGCCATTATTGTCTAGGATATAGACCTCCGCTTTTGTAACAGGTTGCGCTAAAACAGATAAAATACGATTTGCAGAACCTGTAATGCGGATTTTACATAATTCAGGATCATCTGCTATATCTGCTTCAATGGTCATGTACGAATTTGAATCTTTCTGAACAAAATTTTCAATAGGCTGTACGCATGAAAACAAAAAAGCAACAAAAAATAAGGGTATATATTTAATAGGCATTGCTATAAAAATTTAAAGTTGTAGGTCATCGAAACAAAAGGAGACGCAAAAACACTTAGTTCGTATGCTTTCAAGCCATTTTTGGTTGACTTAAAGAATACGGAATATGGATTTTGACGTCCATATAAATTATATACCGTAAACACCCAGCTTCCCTCCCAGCGCTTATGTTTCATTGAAGGATTATTAATCGTCCAAGAGAAATCTAAGCGATGGTAATCTCGAATTCGGTCATTATTCCGCTCTGCAAAAACAGGGTATTTCTTTCCGCCAATCTCATAACTACCCGATGGCGAAGAGAATGGTCGGCCTGTATTATACGCAAATGTAAAAGAGAAACTATGGTGTGTCGTAGGCTGAATATTCCACATGACATTAAACGAGTGTGGTTTATCGTAGTTTGTAGCAAACCAGTTACCCCGGTTAATCGACTGAATCTCTGGAAAATCACCAATCATCTGATTGAAAGCGCGGGCATAGGTATAAGATATCCAACCCGAATTTTCGCCTTTCTTTTTTTGAACCATCACCTCAAATCCATAGGCTTTCGATTTACCCGAGATTAATTGGGTCTCAATGTTGGGGTTCAACTGTAAATTTGCCCCCGACACAAAATCTAAGGTATTGCGCACATGGCGATAATATGATTCCAAAGAAATCTCAAAAACATTTTCATTAAATGTTTTAAAGAAGCCAATTGACGCAAAATCACTTTGTTGGGGTTTTATAAAAGAATCAGCGGTTTTCCAACGGGAAGTTGGCAATGGCGTCGTGTTATTCGACAACAACTGGAAGAATTGCTGCTGTCGGTTATATCCCAATTTCATAGTTGCATTCTCGGCCAATGAATATTTCATTGTCAAACGTGGTTCAAACCCGCCAAAAGTGGCCATTACCTCACCTGCTTCGTATGTTTTCTTTGAGACAATTGAATTGATTGAAGGCATAAAATCGGGTGTATACGTATTCACTGTTCCAGCACCAATTCGCCAATATTGGGTATAGCGTAATCCAGCTTGAATGGTCAACTTCTCATTAATTTTCCACTCATCATCCACATAGACTGCGGCCTCTAGTGATTGCTCATCGTCCAATTTCACTGTTGACACACGAGAAACAATTCCATCATTCAAAGTTCCGGGGGTGATATCGTACCGCGTCACGGATACCCCAAAATTCAACTTATGCTTTTCCACTGGCTGGTAGTCAAAACTGAGCGAGCCATTTCGGTATAAAATCGAACTATTCAGATCAATCGTGTTAACGGAATCTGGTGCATAGGTTTTAGTGACGTAGTTGGATAAAGCCGCGCTCACCAACATGTTTAATTTGGGTGAGAAGTAATGATTCCAGTGCAAAGAGGCATTTTTGTGTCCGTAATCAAAGGAAGTCTGCTTGGCAACTACGTTCTCAATACTAAATAAAGAATCTACGCGGTAGTAATCGTTGCTGAGGTACGCTGAAACGGAGATCGTATTTTTCGCGTTAGGCCTAAAATATATCTTAGTCGCAATGTCCGAGAAATTAGCCCGAATATTTTTTAGATTATCGGGGGCAACAGCTTTAAATAAAAAATCATTCGCTGATAATCTTCCTGCAACAAGCACAGATAATTTATCTTTGATGATTGGAATTTCAGCCATAATTCGGTTCGAAACCAATCCAATTCCACCTTGCATTTTAAACTTTTCGGTGTTTGGCTCAATCATTTTAATATCGAGTACGGAAGCAGTCCGACCGCCAAATCGGGAAGGAATTCCTCCTTTGTATAGTTCCAAATCCCGAATTGCATCTGATGCAAAAACGGAGAATAGGCCGAACATGTGTGTCGGGTTAAAAATAGGCGTATCGTCAATATAGATCAAGTTTTGATCCACGTTGCTACCTCGAATATTCAAGCCATTTGCCCCTTCGCCCACGGAAGAAACACCAGGCAACGATTGGAGGCTACGAATGACGTCCACTTCCCCCATCATGGTAGGCAATTTTTTAATCCCTTTTAAACTAAGGACAGTAACGCCCAATGAAGGCGTTTGAATATCTTTTTTGTTTGTTGACGCAGACACAATCACCTCCTCCAACTGCTTTGTCACATCGTTAAGAACCACATTAAGCGTCATATCGCCTTTGATGTAAACCTTAGTACGAAAAGGATTATATCCTACATTACTAACTTTGACGACATATTCGCCTACGGGAAGCGATATTTTGTAGAGACCTTTGGCGTCAGAAATCGAACCTGACTTTTTAAAGTCGACCGAAATGACGGCGCCCACCAGCGGTTCGCCCGATTGCGCGTCAGTAACTTGACCACTTAACAAAGGAAGAATGTACTCTTGGGCACTTAGATTCGTGTAAACACCGAAAAAACCCAGCCACAACAGGCGGGTAAAAGTTTTATACATAAGTTAATAGCTAAATAGCAAAGGGTAATGATACGGAAATTCTCAGAGAATCGTCACCCGAGTAGCGACCAAAGGGCCGATATTGCGACAAACGCTAATGTAAACGGAATGAGTACTTTCCAGCATAAGTACATAAATTGATCTACGCGGACGCGAGGAAGTGTCCAGCGAATCCACATTTGAAGTGCGATAAGCACATACGTTTTAGCCATAAGCCAAAAGAATCCCAAAATGGTAGCTTGAATAGTCCCTGGAATTCCATTTGTCCAATCGGCCAATCGCGCAGAACCCACGTTTGGCAAGGGGGAATACCAGGCTCCCCAAAATAAAATGACGCCTAAAATGCTGACAAGCAGCATCATACCATATTCGGACAAGAAAAGTAAAGCCCAGCGCATCCCGGCATATTCTGTATGAAAACCTCCGACAAGTTCAGATTCCGCTTCGGGAATATCAAAAGGTGCCCGATTGGATTCAGCAAGAGAAGCGATAAAATAAATGATAAATAAGATAAAGAAGAACGGCATGCGCACCACATTCCACGCAAGTATTCCCCCAATTTCCTGCACCTCAATTCCTAGCGCCTTTATCCCAAACAAATACTGCACCTCGTGAGAAAAAATGCCTTGCTGGCCCGCTATCACCTGCAAATTCAAACTTCCTGAAATCATGACCACACATAAAATGGTGAGGCCGAGTGGAATTTCGAATGAGACTAATTGGGCAACAGAGCGGATAGCTCCTAAAAGCGAAAATTTATTGTTGGACGTCCAGCCGGCCAACAAAATTCCGAGGGTATCCAAGGAAACGATTCCCATAAATAACATGACGCCCATGTCGGTTTGACTGCCTTGGAGCCAAGTTCCGGAACTGAGTGGAATGACGGAAAACGCGCTGAAAATAGCTAAAAAGATGATCCAAGGGGCGAGTAAAAATAAACGTCTTTGCGCCAAAGCTGGAACGATATCTTCCTTTTGAATCAGCTTTAACAAATCGGCAAACACCTGTAATAAACCCCAGTGGCCAACTTCCATGGGACCTAAACGGTCTTGGATAAACGCTGACAATTTACGCTCAACATAGACGCAGATGATGACATTGACTGTCAATAAAGCGAGGCAAATGAGGAGCGCGGTCAACATTAATTAAGCGCATTTAAGGCTTGCAAGAAATCAGCTTTAAGGTCATCGATGGATTCAAGCCCGACAGCAATACGCACTAATCCATTGGTAATTCCTAAGGCTGCTTTTTCTTCAGCAGGTAATTTTGAATGGGTGGTAGATGCTGGGTGGGTAATAATCGTACGCGAATCGCCTAAATTAGGTGAAATGGATGCGATTTTTAAAGCTTTGCTAAAAGCAACCACTTTTTCGAAGCCACCTTTGATATCGATTGTTAGGATACCGCCACCATATTTCATTTGACGTTTTGCCAAGTCATATTGGGGGTGGGATGCCAAAAATGGGTATTTTACAGTTTCGAGCGCAGTATGGCCTTCTAGAGCCTCGGCTAATGCTTGTGCATTTTCTGAATGCTTTTGCATCCGCAAGTCTAATAATTCTAAACTTTTCGAAAGAATCCACGCGTTAAATGGAGATAACGAAGGACCTGTATGGCGCGCAAAAAAGCGAATCTCATCCATGTAAATCTTCTTACCACAAATAACACCACCTAATACACGCCCTTGTCCATCGATGTATTTCGTTGCCGAGTGAATAACTAAGTCGGCACCTACGTCTAACGGCGTCTGTAAAATGGGCGTAGCGAAACAGTTATCTACGGCTAAAATAATATCGCGTCCTTTTTTTAGTGCAGCTAATGCTGGTAAGTCAATTAATTCTAGGCCGGGATTCGAAGGTGATTCACAAAAGAAAAATTTCGTATTGGGTTTAATTGCTGTTTCCCAAGCTGCTATATCTGCTCCAGGAACAAAAGTGCATTCGATGCCCCATTTGGCCGTTATTTTTGTCAAAATTTGGATGCATGAACCGAATAACGCATTGGAGGCAACGATGTGATCGCCTGCTTTTAGCAATCCGGCCATGGATGCAAAAATGGCTGCCATGCCTGTAGAGAAAGCTAATCCATCCTCGGCGTTCTCCAGCATCACCATTTTTTCCACGAATTCATCCACATTGGGATTCATGTAACGTGAGTAAATATTACCTGGTTTTTCCTCGGCAAAAATCGCTCTTCCCTCTTCAGCATCGTCGAATGTAAAACTTGATGTTAAATAAAGAGGTACCGAATGTTCACGGTTATGGGATCGCTCGGCTTGAATCCGAATCGCTTTCGTTTGTTTTTGCATCAGCTTGTAAAATTAATCTACAAAAGTAATAGAATAGTGGGAAATCGTGCCTATTTGGCATTCAGTATTTTTAAACCTGATAAACACCTGCAAGCGAACAGAATTATTTCAAGATAAATGAGTAAATTTCGCCGTTGGTCTACCTTTAGAAGACAATAAAATAGAACTATGAAAAAACAATTACTTTATGCCTTAAGCGCGGCGCTTTTGTGTATTTCTTTGCAAACTCAAGCACAAAAATGGACAAAGTTATTTGATGGCAAAACCTTCAATGGGTTCAAACAACTAAATGGTCAAGCAAAATACGAAGTGAAAGATGGTGTTATGGTAGGAACTACCGTAGCCAATACGCCTAATTCTTTCATGGCCACCGAACAAGAATACGGTGATTTTATCCTTGAATTCGATGTTAAAGTGGATAACAGAATGAATTCTGGCGTTCAGTTCCGGAGCCTTTCTATCCCGGAATATCAAAAAGGTCGCGTACATGGCTATCAAGCCGAAATCGATCCTTCAGCACGTGGCTGGTCTGGTGGAATTTATGATGAATCCCGTCGTGGCTGGTTATCTCAAAACGAGGGTAAGCCTGAAGCTAAGAAAGCATTTATGTTAGGGGACGTTTGGAATCACTACCGCATTGAGGCGATTGGAAATACGATTCGTACGTGGATCAATGATATTCCTGTTTCATATTTGGTCGATGATATGACTGCCAAAGGTTTCATTGCTTTTCAGGTGCATTCTATATATGGTGACATGAAAGCAGGCATGCAGGTGATGTGGAAAAACATCCGTATCCAGACGGGTAAGGACATGCAGCCACGTCCGAATGATGGAAAAACGGTTGTTGAGAATTATACCTTGAATACCTTATCTGAGCAAGAAAAAGCAGCCGGTTTCAAATTATTATTTAATGGAAAAGATTTAACTGGCTTCCGTTCGGCGTTTAAAACGACAGCTCCTCCATCGGTATGGACGGTTGAAGATGGAACTTTGCACGTGAATGCTAAAGGTGGAAAAGAGTCGGGCAATGGCGGCGACATTTTGACAAATGATCAATATGGAAGTTTTGAGTTAACGTTCGATTTCAAATTAACAGAAGGCGCCAATTCAGGCGTGAAGTATTTTGTGAACGAAACCTACAACTCAGGGATGTCGGCCATTGGATTAGAATATCAAGTTCTAGATGATGCCAAACACCCGGATGCGAAATTAGGGACTGTTGGCAATCGCACCTTAGCCAGTTTATATGACATCATTCCTTCTAACAAAAATGATGCGCGGTTTCAAAAGAAAATTGGGGAATGGAATCACGGGCGTATCATCGTATATCCAAACAACATTGTTCAGCATTGGTTGAACGGGTTTAAAGTATTGGAATATGAGCGCAAGAGCAATATATTTAACGTATTGGTTGCACATAGCAAGCATGCGAAATGGCCGGGTTATGGCGCCCAAGATAAAGGAGCTATTTTATTTCAGGAGCACGGGGATTCCGTGTTTTACAAAAACATTAAAATCAGAGAAATTAACTAAATCTTACTATGGAAAGAAGATCATTTATTCAAAAAGGTGCATTGGCGACGTTGGGAACACTCGCATTTAGTGCCAAATCGTACAGTAAAATCATTGGAGCGAACGACCGTGTTCGCGTGGCGTGTGTCGGTTTTTCTGACCGTCACCGCGCATCTCACGTACCTCCATTTAAGGCCTTGGCTAAGGAAATGAACTTTGAAATGGTGGCGTTGTCGGATCTTTGGAACCGCAGACGTGATGAAGGAAAAGCGTATTTAGAAAAGCAGTTGGGTGGAACTATCCAAACCTACCGTAACAACGAGGAATTGTATTCAGCGAAAGGAATTGATGCGGTGTTTATTTCGACGGCGGATTTCCAACATGCCTTGCATACGATTGAGGCGGTGAAAGCAGGTTGCGATACGTATACGGAGAAACCATTGGCAGAAACGATGGAAGATAACCGTGCGGTATTGAAATCGGTAAAGGATTCAGGAAAAATTGTTCAAATCGGATCGCAACGTCGGTCAGGAGAGAACTATTGGGCAGCTGACGAATTCATTAAATCCGGAAAATTCGGCGATATCAAAATGGTGGAGTTGATGTGGAATGTAAACCAACCGGCTCGTTGGAGACGCCCTGAACTAACAAGCATTTTAAAAGAGTCAGATATCGACTGGAAGCGTTTCTTAATGAATCGTCCGGCAGATAAATTTGACCCACGTAAATACTTAGAGTATCGTTTATTCTGGCCTTATTCATCTGGAATTCCAGGACAATGGATGTCGCACCAGATCGACACCGTACACTGGTTCTCAGGCCTAGCACATCCAAACTCGGTTGTTGCCAATGGTGGAATTTACCAGTGGAATGACGGACGTGTTAATGCGGATACGTTGACTGTGGTATTTGATTACGGTCAAGGAAACAAAGGATTCCAAGTTCAGTTCACATCTCGATTCTCCAATGGAGCGGGTGGTACAAAGGAGATTTACTACTCTAATGGAGGTGAATTAAACTTAGACACGAATACGATTTCACCAAACGGTGGTTTACGTGAGCGCGAGGCGAAAGCGATGGGCATGCAGGCGAATTTGTTGCCAACGATGAAAATTGAAGGTGCTAAAGTGGCTACAGATGCAGATACAGGTGGTGATTCATTGACGTTCAACCACGTGAAAAACTGGATGGAATGTGTACGTTCACGTAAGACACCGAATGCACCGATTGAAGCTGGTTACCAGCACTCTATCGCTACTATCATGTCGAATGCGGCGTATCGCACAGGCCAGCGGGTTACTTTTGACCAAAAGACGCAAGAGGTAATGGCGGGAGATAAGGTATTTAAGTATTAGGCAGTAGTCAGTGGTCAGTCGCTAGTCACTAGTCACTAGTCGCTAGTCGACAGTCCGAAGGAAAATAGTCCGGAGGGAAAGTTCAAAGTCTGTTTATTCAGTCAAGAGCTTTTTCCTTCGGACTTTTCTATTAGACGCTGGACATTAGACATTAGACGCTGGACGCTGGACTCATTTCCTTCGGACTAATTCACTTCGGACTCTTTTCCTTCGGACTATTTCCCTTCGGACTGTCGACTAGCGACTAGTGACTAGCGACTGACTACTGACCCCTTGCCTAGGATTATTGTTTTCCTTATCTTGCACGCAAATACGTATTTCCTCACAATGGCTCAAATACCAACGCAATCCAAGAAAGACTTAATCACACACATCGCGATTTTAATCTCGTTGTTTCTTGTGTTATTTTTTGGCTTTTTCTTCGTGTATTTACCCTGGAGTACGCATCATGGCGAAACAATCAAAGTTCCTAACTTAAAAGGCTTATCGGCCGATAAAATGGAAGAATTGATTGATGGTAGCGACCTTACATATGAAGTTTCAGATTGCACCTATACAGCTGATAAGCCGCCATTGACCGTCTTATCGCAATATCCACTACCCAATGCATTGGTCAAATCAGGACGTAAAATTTACATTACGATTAATTCAGAAACACCTCCTACAATTAAATTGCCAACTTTAGTAGGCTTATCCGTGCGAAGTGCCGAGCAGCAATTATTCATTGCCGGACTACGCAAAGGAATTGTTCATGAGGTAAATGATCCGCGCGTGAAGGAGGTGATTGAAGTTCAAGCGCTGGGCCGTAAAATTGAAGCAGGCTCAAGTATTCCCAAAGGTACGATGGTTGATTTATACATTGGAAATGGTATCGCGAATGTCGACATGGAAATGCCTGATTTTGTAGGTAAGCCGATGGACGAGGTGACTATTATTTTGGCAGGTATGAATTTAAAAATGGGCAAGGTCGTATATGAGGCGAATGAAACGTTTCCAGCGGGAACGGTTTTCAAACAAACTTGCGCAACTTGCGAAGGAACAAGTGTTAAACCTGGCGACCTGATCGACCTATGGGTTGTGGGTGGCGAAGATCAATAATCATGGATATTACAATTGAAGAATTAAAAGAGCGTATGGACAAAGGTGAAAACCTGAACCTGATCGATGTACGCGAGGAATATGAATTTGATGAGTTCAACATCGGGGCAACCTTGATTCCGTTGGGCGAATTACCTGATCGTTTGGAGGAAATCGAAGCCTGGAAAGATCAAGAAATTTTAATCCATTGCCGCTCGGGTGCCCGTTCTGGACGTGCCAAAGAATACTTAACAAGCGAAGGATATACGAACGTCCGTAACGTTTTAGGTGGTATGCTTGCCTGGCAAGCGGCTGGATATTAAGATGCTATCCATTTCCGCGAACGATTTCAAGGAAAATTTATCCGCTCTTTCCCTTTTGGACATTCGAACGCCGAGGGAACGAGCGGATTTTGATTTAGGGGGAATTCATATACCGTTGGATGATTTACTAACGCGCATCGACGAGTTAAACACATCCACAAAATACACCGTCATTTGTTATAACGGCACACAAAGCCAGATTGCTTGTCGGCTCATGACCGCCAAAGGCCTTCAAGCCCAAAATGTCACGGGAGGTCTGGAAGCTTATTTAAGCTTACCCTGAATGTAGGCGAAAGCCTGGTCGGGATGCACAAATTCAAAATCATCCTGATGCCTAAACCAAGTCAATTGTTTTTTGGCATAATGCCTGGAATTACGTTTCAATAGGCGAATCATTTCGGGCTCATCGTACTCAGCTCTGAAAAACCCATATATTTCTTTATAACCCAAGGTTTTTAAGGCATAACGGTCTTGATAGGCTTCGAAATCTTTGGCTTCTTGTACGAGGCCAGCGGCCAACATCATGTCCATGCGGGCATCGATTCGTTGGTATAATTCTTCACGCGGCCGATCAAGGCATATTTTGATCATCTCAAAGGGACGATCAGCATTTTGCTGATTGCGGAAAGATGTATAGGATTTACCAGTCGACAAACATACTTCCAAAGCTCTAACAACCCGCTGCGGATTTTGCGCATCAACTTGCGCGGCATATTCAGGATCTAAAGCCTGTAACTGGTGGAATAGCTTTTCCAAACCCGTTGTTTCCAGGGCATGCATCAGATTTTCGCGCAAGGCTAAATCCACATTCGGCATATCGTCTAAACCTTCCATCAGCGCTTTCAAATAAAGTCCAGATCCACCGGTAAGAATGACAACATCGTGCTTTTGGAATAAATCAGTTAAGATTTTTAGCGCATCACGTTCAAAATCACCCGGAGAAAAATAGTCGTGGATGGAATGCGAATTAATGAAATGGTGTTTGACGCCACCCTGCTCTTCGAAGCTTGGCTTTGCGGTACCGATGCTTAATTCTTGGTAAAATTGCCGGGAGTCGGCCGAGATAATTTCTGTATGAAGACTTTTGGCCATTTCGACGCATAGAGCTGTTTTGCCAACAGCCGTAGGACCCGCAATGACCAAAAGTGTTTTATTCATCTTAGTAAGTATTCTTTTTCCCGTACCATTTACGACCGGCTTTGGCTTTATCGAAAGAGCGCGGATTTTCCTCCGGTTTTGTGGCGGCAGTGCCAGGTCCGGCAGGTTTTCCACCCCGGTTTGGAGGACTTTGTTTGGCCTTTTTCTCGATTGTCAAAACTTTCATCGGGTAGCGGTGTGCTTCGATAACGGGCACTTTTTTACCAATCAACTTCTCTATATCCTTTAAATAGGCTTTTTCTTCAATATCGCAAAAAGAAATTGCGGTACCGTTGGCACCTGCACGCCCTGTCCGACCGATCCGGTGGACATACGTTTCTGGGATATTAGGTAATTCAAAATTAATCACATATTCCAAATCATCCACATCGATACCACGCGCTGCGATATCCGTAGCTACCAAAACACGTGTGGTTTGAGCGGTGAAGTTTTTCAAGGCTGTTTGGCGCGCATTTTGGGATTTATTTCCATGAATGGCTTCGGCTTTGATGCTTGCTTTTAATAGGACTTTGACAACTTTATCTGCACCATGTTTGGTACGCGTAAAGACTAAGGCTGTTTTGATTTTGGTGTCTTCGAGAATATCCAATAAAAGGGTGTTCTTGTTGTTTTTGTCAACGAAATACACCGATTGGTTAATGATTTCCACGGTTGATGACACGGGCGTCACAGAAACTTCAGCTGGGTTGCGCAAAATAGTCGCTGCTAATTGCACGATTTCGGGCGGCATAGTTGCCGAGAAAAAGAGCGATTGACGCTGACGAGGAAGTGCGGCTAGTAATTTCCGAACATCATGAATAAAGCCCATATCGAGCATGCGATCAGCCTCATCGAGGACGAAATATTCTACGTTGGCAATCGACAAAAGCTTTTGATTCATCAAATCCAATAAACGACCTGGGGTCGCTATCACCACATCAACGCCGGAGCGAAGCGCGGAAACTTGTGGGCTTTGGCCAACTCCTCCGAAAATAACGGTATGATTTAACGAGGTATTGCGCGCGTAGGCCCTAAAACTCTCACCGATTTGAATGGCTAGTTCCCGCGTGGGAGTTACGATCAGTGCACGGATTTTTTTAGGTTTTTGAAATGTTTGATTGGCATCCATCAATTGGATGATGGGAAGCGTAAAAGCGGCTGTTTTCCCGGTACCTGTTTGGGCGCAACCTAGGAGGTCGGTGCCTTTAAGTACAATCGGAATAGCTTGTTCTTGGATGGGTGTTGGGTTTGTGTAACCCTCCTCACCGAGCGCCTTTAGTATAGGCTCAATGAGGTGTAACTCTTGAAATGTCATATAAAAATGAGAATGTGTGCTTATGAGTAATAACTGGAAATAACAAGCATCCTCATAATAATGGCGCAAGTTACGGCTTTATTCTGGCATTCCGCTTTTTCAGCGAACGCCTACCGTGCGCGGGAGACGCTGCCGGGGTCTTTGACCCCGGCAGCGTAGCTGGCTAACTTGCGAACGTTTTTTAAACGACATAAATTGCCCAAGAACTTGATAATCTACAATGGAACAGCAGCTTGAATTTCTTCCGGTTTGTGCGTACCAATTAAAATTTTCTTTCCTGATTTGAAGACCAACTGAAGTCCTTGGTCCCCGGAAACATTATACACTTTACCTTGGCCACTAAATCCGTATTTAATTCCCCAGCCACCATATTCAAACAAAGAATCATAGGTACGAACTTGAGCGGATTCAATGGAATCCCAAGGGTAAAATTGTTCTTTAAAATGAAAAGGGATAAATCGCACGTAAATTCCTGCTGAAGTCACTCGTGTCACTAAACGCATTTGCCAAAACAATATGGGCAAACCAAGGCCGATAAATCCACCAATAAAAAATGACCTATTTATTTCATTTACTTCCTGCAACAAAGCAAAAATCATGATAGCCCATGTTCCAAATAAAATCAACCACAACCACCACTGCGTAAACCGCTGCGTTTCCTTAAATTCAGTCATATCATGAATATTCTAGTGACAAATTTTAGCTATTTTTTTGATATATTCGGGTAAAATTCTAGACCTGTGAATAAAAAATTAAGCTACATCATCGGCGCATCTTCTGTAGGCACGTTGATTGAATGGTACGACTTTTACATATTTGGTAGTTTGGCGACGGTATTGTCGACTAAATTTTTCCCTACCGACAACCCCACAGCTGCTTTTTTAAATACGTTGGCAACTTTTGCCGCAGGTTTCGTTGTACGACCTTTTGGTGCGCTTTTTTTCGGAAAAATTGGAGATGTCATTGGCCGTAAATACACCTTTATGGTGACCCTGATGCTCATGGGTGGAGCTACGTTCGCCATTGGTTTAATTCCATCCTATCAGAGCATTGGCGCCCTCGCTCCTATTCTAGTCTTAATTTTACGCTTATTACAAGGTTTAGCACTTGGTGGTGAATACGGCGGAGCGGCCACCTACGTCGCGGAACACTCACCGGAGCACCAAAGAGGCTTTTATACGTCCTGGATTCAAACCACTGCCACACTCGGACTGATTATTTCATTAGGCGTAATCATGCTGACACGCAGCCTCTTATCTGCCGAAGAATTCGATAATTACGGTTGGCGCATCCCCTTCCTCATCTCCATCGTCATGGTCATCGGTTCCATCATCGTCCGTAAAAACATGGCAGAATCTCCTTTGTTCGAAGAGGCCAAAAAGACAGGAAATGTTGCAAAAAACCCCTTAAAAGAATCTTTTGGGAATAAATTGAATTTAAAATTTGTGTTACTTGCGTTGTTTGGAGCCACGATGGGACAGGGTTTGGTGTGGTATACGGGCCAATTTTATGCGCAAACTTTTTTATTAAAAATTTGCCATCTCGAAGAAACCCAAACAAACCTAATATTGGTCATTGGCTTACTCGCCGGAACTCCCCTATTTGTGCTCTTTGGCGCCTTATCGGACAAATTGGGCCGTAAAGGAATCATGTTGGCCGGAATGGCCCTCGCCCTATTCTTGTACCGACCGATTTTTTCCACGATGTACGACTTAGTAGAAACGAAACAAAAAACGGAAGTAAAGGGCTCTATTACCTACGAAAATGGAAATACGATTCGAACCTTTACGGATGGAACTGTTGAAACAACTACCGAAAAAGGTCCAGTTATTCATATCCCAGCCACCGCACAATGGAAAATGATCGGATTGATTTTCTGCCTAATTAGCTTTGTCAGCATGGCCTATGGGCCGATTGCGGCATTTTTGGTTGAATTATTTCCGATAAATATCAGGTATACCTCCATGTCTTTTCCCTACCACATCGGCAATGGGATTTTTGGCGGATTAATGCCAGCCATAGCAACTTTTTTAGTGACTACGGCATCGAACGATACCACCATAGCGAAACCCTATCTGGAAGGATTAAACTATCCGATCGCCATGATTTCGGTTTGTTTGATCATCGGCCTAGTCTATATGCAGGATGTTAAAATCAAAAAAACATTTCAGCTGAATGGCTTAAAAAGACTTTTAGGCGTCGTTTGGATTATGTTGGGCATCTCAACAGGCCTATACCTTGTATATTTCCAAGCACTTCCCTTATGGGAAAAAGGCGGAAACGACCTAGTCCCAGCCATTATTTATACCTTTATTTTAGCTCCTTTTATCAGCATTGGCATGTCCCTTTTCGGATACTTTGCCTTGACAGGAGAGTTTGACCAAAAAAAACATGCGAATTAAAAGTTTACAAGAATACCAGGAGGCGTATTCCCTAAGTGTAGAAAAACCGGAACAATTTTGGGCTGATATTGCCAACGAGTTTGATTGGATTAAACCGTTTACCAAAGTTCTTGACTGGAGCTTTGATGACTATTCGGTCAAATGGTTCGAGGATGGCCAAATGAATATTACGGCTAATGCATTGGATAGGCATCTGAAAACCATTCCGGATCAGGCAGCGATTATATATGAACCCAATGAGCCAGGCGATGAAGCGATTACTCTAACTTATCGTGAATTACACACGCGCGTTTGCAAATTCAGCAATGTGTTAAAAGCACAAGGGGTAAATAAAGGAGATCGCGTATGCATTTATATGCCCATGATTCCGGAATTAGCGATTGCAGTCTTAGCTTGCGCGCGCATCGGTGCCATTCACTCGGTAGTTTTCGGTGGTTTTTCCGCACAATCCATTTCAGATCGGGTCAACGATTCGCAATGTAAATTGGTCATCACAACCGATGGCGCCGTGCGCGGAAATAAAACCATTCCGATGAAGGAAACGGTGGATGACGCATTGCTTTCATGCCCTTGTGTAGAAACGGTTATCGTTAAAATACGTACCAAAACACCGATTTCCATGTTGAAAGGACGTGATCTTTGGTGGGAAGAGGAGGAAATGCAGGCATCTGGCGTTTGCGCTCCAGAGGCCATGAATGCCGAAGATCCTTTGTTTATACTCTACACATCTGGCTCAACTGGTAAACCGAAAGGGGTCGTTCATACCTGCGGCGGTTACATGGTTTACACGGCCTATACGTTTGCCAATGTTTTCCAATATAATCTAGGCGATGTATTTTTCTGTACGGCGGATATTGGTTGGATCACTGGCCACTCCTATTTGGTGTATGGTCCCTTATTAAATGGCGCCATTTCGGTATTATTTGAAGGTATCCCAACGTACCCAGATGCGGGTCGTTTCTGGGATATTATCAAACGTCATCAAGTGAATATTTTCTATACAGCACCTACGGCAATCCGTTCATTGATGGGCTTTGGCGATGCGTTCTTAGTAGGAAAGGATTTGAGTTCACTTCGTGTACTCGGATCTGTGGGTGAACCCATCAACGTGGAAGCATGGCAGTGGTACGACGAAAAAATCGGCAAGGGTAATTGCCCGATCGTCGATACGTGGTGGCAAACTGAAACGGGAGGTCTAATGATTTCACCAATTGCCGGCATTACACCTTTAAAACCTGCTTTTGCAACACTTCCGTTACCGGGAGTTCAGCCAATACTTGTAGATGAAAACGGCAACGAAATTGAAGGCAATGGGGTTAACGGAAACTTATGTATCAAATATCCTTGGCCATCCATTATCCGGACGACCTACGGGGATCACGAGCGATGCAAAACAACGTATTTCTCGACTTATCCCGGATTGTATTTCACGGGTGATGGATGTATGCGTGATGAGGATGGATATTACCGAATTACCGGTCGGGTCGATGACGTCATGAATATTTCGGGTCACCGCATTGGTACAGCAGAGGTAGAAAATGCCATCAATATGCACACGGGAGTTATCGAATCTGCGGTGGTTGGTTATCCTCATGATGTCAAAGGCCAAGGAATCTATGCCTATGTCATCTGTGAGCACCCTACAATCAATGATGAATTAACACGTAAAGATATTTTGGCTACGGTGGCGCGTGTGATCGGGCCAATTGCCAAACCAGATAAAATTCAGTTTGTGACAGGTTTACCCAAAACTCGCTCAGGCAAAATCATGCGACGTATTTTACGAAAAGTTGCCGAAGGGGAATTTGGCAGTTTGGGAGATACCTCTACGTTGCTAGATCCGGGGGTGGTTGATTCGATTATCAAAGGAGCAATTTAGACGTTGGACATTAGACGTTAGACATTGGACGCAAGACAATTTTAAATTAAAAAGACCCTAGGGAGTAATTCTTAGGGTCTTTCTTTAAATGATACTTTATACTGTCCAACGTCTAGCGTCTAATGTCTAGCGTCTTTTTACCAAAAATACGTATATAACATCAACAACATCATTACGATCACCACCGAACCTGCGATGAAAGCTGGCTCGAGTTTGAACATCTTTGCGTCGATTTCCAATCCTTTTGGATTGTTTTTGGATGCTGGATCTAGCAATGAAATAACCACCATCGATGTGATGCAGAATGTAAATACCCATCCCATACGATCAATAAACGGAATAACATACATGCCATCCGCATCTTGGAATGAAGTATAGAAAATACTATCAGTCACTCCTGTCCATGTAGGGATATACTTCGATACAATGGAGAAGGTTACCCCACCAAGTAATGCAAATAAGGCTGCCTTTGAAGTAGTACGCTTCCAAAAGAATCCCATAATAAATAAGGCAAAAATACCTGGGGAGAAATAACCTGTATATTCTTGAATGAATTGGAATCCACCTTTCTTATCAATGCCCATAAACGGAGCGATTAAAACCGCAATAACGGTAGCTGCAACAACTGAAATACGTCCAATCGAAACCAATTTCTTTTCTGAGGCCGTTGGATTAATGTAGTTCTTGTAGATATCCAATGTGAAAATCGTTGAAATCGAATTTGCTTTTCCAGCCATCGAAGCGACAACTGCCGCTGTTAAGGCTGCAAATGATAAACCTTTTAGGCCAACTGGCAAAAGATTCAGTAGCACAGGATATGCATTATCCTTGCTTAAAACGCCATCCTTCATCATTTCTTCTTGGAACATACCGTCTTTCCACAATAAATAAGCCGCGATACCAGGCAAAACCACGATTATAGGCATCATCATTTTTAAGAATGCAGCAAACAAAATTCCCTTTCGGGCCGTTGGCAAATCCGCCCCCAACGCACGCTGCGTAATATATTGATTGCAACCCCAGTAATTTAAATTGATAATCCACATACCTCCAAACAAGACCGCTAAACCTGGAAGCGATGGATAGTTGGCATTATCTTTCGTAAAAATCATGTGAAAATGATCCGGCGCTTTGGTCATTAAATGATTCATCCCATTCATCACACCTTCACCCCCAAATCGCTCAGAAACTAAATCCAGCGCTAAATATGATGTAACCAAACCACCTAAAACTAGGAAAATCACTTGAATCACATCTGTATAGCCAATTACTTTCATGCCGCCTAGCGTGATGATGATGGCAAACACCGACATAGCAATCATGCATACGGTGAAGTCAATACCTGAAATCGTGGAAACCGCTAATGCGCCTAGGTATAAAATAGACGTTAAGTTAACTGCAATGTATAATAAGAGCCAAAAAACGGCCATAATTAAACTTACCGTTGAATTATACCGCCGATTTAAAAACTGCGGCATCGTAAAAATCTTATTTTTCAAATAGATGGGCATAAAGAAAATAGCAACAATCAATAGCGTCGCCGCGGCCATCCACTCATACGTTGCAATCGCGAGACCCATTTGGAAACCATCACCTGAAGCTCCAATAAACTGTTCTGCTGAAATATTTGATGCAATTAAGGAAGAACCAATGGCCCACCAAGTCAAGGAGCCTTCCGCTAAAAAGAAATCATTGGAGTCTGCAATCTGTGATTTTTTCTTGTTGTAAATCCAATAACCATAGCCAGAAACAACAACAAAATAAAAGAGGAAAACCAAGTAATCGAGCAATTGCATAGTTAGAAAGTTTAGATAGGGTACTAAGGCACGAAAATAGGGTATTTCAGAAGAAAATAAAAGGATTTAATGGTATTATACTATTCCCAAAAAGTGGGCTTCACCAAAACGACCTCTTCCTCTCGATCCACAATAACCTGACCAGGTAATAAATCTTTCGTCTTCCGTACGTATTTTTTAGACGTAACAATCACCGGACATAGTGACTCAGTCGCCCGCTTAGAAAAATGCGCGGCTAATTCGGCAGCCTTCTCGATAATGTGTTTGGGAACCGTTTTTTGCTGGGGATTTCGAATGATCACATGCGACCCAGAAACATCTCTCGCATGCAACCAAATGTCAAATTTCTTGGCATATTTCAGCGTCAATAAATCATTGTTCTTTGCATTTTTCCCTACCCAGATCACCCATCCATCTGTTTCAAATTGCTTGAATGGCAGATCGGGCGTATCAGCAACGGCGACAGGATTTGCACGCACTAGTGACAAATAGGGTTTTAACTGTTTGCGATTTTCCGCATTTGAAATTTGGCTTAACTGCTCGCTGAGCAATGCTATTTCGGCATGTTTACGATCCACATTAGCTTGCCAATGAGCAATTTCCTTGACGTAATTTTTTGCTTTCCGGTAATAATTTTCGGCATTCTCAGGGCCTGATAACAGCGGATTTAATTTGATTGTAATCGTACCTCCATGGTAAAAATCTTCGAGTTCAACGGATTTGGATCCGGCCGGAATGAGGTGTAAAAAGGCCATTAAAATATTTCCAATTTCCTCATAGGCTAAATTTGCCTCTCGAACATGTTGCTGCTTGGTCAGACTCTCCAAGTAATGAATAGCTTTAATGCGCTGTTTGGTGAGCAATTCCAGCAACACACTTTTTTCTCTTCGAAACTCTCCGATGGAATAATGTAGGCTGTAAAAGTGATTGAGCGCGTCAACGGCATCATGGCTTTGAAAAAGGGCCTCCCCGTGAATGGGAAAAATGGTTAGACCAATTCCCTTGGTTGTTTCAACGATCGAGATGGTTGGATTTTCGAGTGCTTGTAGCGTTTGCTCAAGGAATTCCCATTGGCCTTCACGTGATTTCGATTCGTAACCAAGCGCGTCAAAGTAGGCCGCACCTTCTTTACCTATCGTTGGATACAAAGCCTCATAATCTCCCTCTGAAGCCTCAAATGCAGCCAAATCTTGATCAATCGACCGATGCAAAACTGGCAATGTCAACTCATAATCCTTACTTAATTTCTTTTGAAACTGCGCAACATGTTCACCTTGTTGAAACAGAATAACATTCGACCGATTACCAAACAACTTGAGCACGAGGGTTTGTTGGCCTAAAAAATCCAACCCAATCGCCCGTTCATTCTCAAAAACATAGACATCTTGTACCTCGTGCAGCAACAAATCCGAAAATATGTCAATGGAATTACGGCCTGCGCGATGAAATTGGGATGGGAATTGTAGTGTTGAAAATTGCGGACTAAAACAGCATTTGATCCAAAAATCATCACCTGTTTGGCGCTCAAACCCAATAACTAATTCATCTTTTTCCTGCGAAAAACACTGCTTTAAGCGCGCATAGGTCAAAATTTGACGAAGCTGCTGAGCAAGGATGCGTAGGAAAAAATGATTGTTATGCATACATTGGAATTTAATTTTAGCGCATGTCCCTACCCGATTCCTATCTTTCCATTGCGCAACCAGCTGAGGGAAGCTACAAAGATAAAGGAAGTAAGTTCATCGGGTATGTATTTCCGGTGAAAGATCTTGAAGATATCAAGAAACAGATAAATTCACTCAAGGAGTTGCATCCCAAAGCGCGGCATATCTGTTATGCTTACTGTCTCGGTTTTACGCCGGAAGAAGCGCGATCCAATGACGATGGAGAACCTTCGGGAAGTGCGGGAAAACCCATTCTGAATACCATTCTTTCGAACAATGTCCATTATTCGTTGGTTGCCGTAGTTCGCTATTTTGGTGGGACGCTGCTTGGGGTGCCCGGTTTGATTCAGGCCTACAAAGAAGCCAGTTTAGCGGCATTTTCTGCTGCTGAAATTATTGAAATCGAACCTGTAGAAACGTTGGAAGTTCGTTTCACCTACGCCCAGATGAATGAGGTTATGAAAGTAATCAAAAAATATCCGATTCAAATCGTGGAGCAGGAGGTAAATAATGATTGCTGGTACAAAGTAAGTTTTGCACAAAAAATGTCTGCTGAAATCAATTTGGAATTTGAGAAAATCGCCCTCAATTATCCCTAACTTTATATCATATTGACCAACAAAATGACATCACTTTATGACAAATAAAATATAATATTACCCTAACTTTAATACAAAATTTTAAAATATCTAACTACCTTGCAAAATGTTCAGAAGAAATTTAATTGTCGAATTGGAAATTTGGAGAAACAAAGAACCTCGTAAACCACTTATCATTCGAGGGGCTAGGCAGGTTGGGAAAACAACCCTAGTTAATCAATTCGCAAAACAATTTGATGAATACATTTATCTGAATCTAGAATTATCTGAAGATAAAGCGATATTCACTCAGTTTGCAAGTATTGAAAATTTGGTTAATGCAATTTTCTTCATGAAGAATAAGCAACTAGCAAAAAAAAGACAGACGCTGATATTTATTGATGAAATCCAAGAAGTTCCAAAGGCTTTAACTTACTTAAGATATTTCCATGAATTCTATCCAGAAATAGCTGTAATTGCGGCAGGAAGTATGCTCGAGAGTTTATTTGACAAAGACATTAGCTATCCAGTAGGCCGTGTGGAGTACAAAGTCATTCGTCCAGTTTCTTTTCCAGAATTCCTCGAAGCCATGGGGGAAAGAAATGCAATTGAACAATTATTCGAGGTCCCTATGGCAAATTTCGCACATGCAAGGATTTTGTCATTGTATAACACCTATGCATTAATTGGTGGCATGCCTGAAATCGTACAACATTATGTTAAACATGGCGATTTAGTTGCTTTAGGACCAATTTACGATTCCCTAATTAATGGCTATTTGGAAGACGTAGAAAAATATGCTTCAAATCAATCACAAATACAGCATATTCGTCATTGTATTAAAAGCACTTTTTCTGAAACTGGTAAAAGGATTAAATTTGAGGGTTTTGGCAAATCAGCCTATAAGTCGCGCGAAATGGGAGAGTCTCTTAGAATATTAGAAAAAGCCTTATTACTTCATTTGATTTACCCAAATACATCGGCCACCCTACCATTACAACCAGATATAAAAAAATCCCCTCGATTACAGCTTTTAGATAGTGGCTTAATGAACTACTATCTTGGAATACAAAAAGATATTTTAAGTACAAAAGACCTAAATACGATTTACCAAGGAAAGCTCGTAGAACACCTAACTGGTCAAGAATTATTGGCTTTTCAATTTAACATGTTGAGTTCACTTCATTTTTGGGTTAGAGAGAAAAAGGAATCAAATGCGGAAGTTGACTATTTATATCCATTTGAAGGAGAAATTATTCCTATCGAAGTAAAATCAGGAAAAGAAGGAACATTGAGATCACTCCAACTTTTTATGGATGAATCGCCTCAAAATTTAGCAATTCGATTTTATGCTGGAGAATTAAAACTTTCAGAATCCAGAACACCCAAAGGCAAAAGATATCAGCTTCTAAATTTACCCTATTTCCTAGTATCGCAAACTGAAAAATACATCAAATGGTATAAAGAAATCCAACGAAAATCCTACACACTAGACCAAGTCCAAGATATTTTAATAGGTAAAATAGGAACAGCAAATAGAGATAATTTTGAAGGAACTCTTGCAGAAAATTAATATTTGATGAAAACATTTGTTCTGTATACATAAGAAAAACAATGATTTTCAATTATTTCTATGGGCTTAGATGAATGAATCAATTATGCCCTTGTGGAAAATCAAATCAGAACCACCTCCATCGAACGAAATACCTCTGAAATAAGTCCATCAGGTATCGGGGTGCATTGGCCACTCATCGATGAAGACCTCTCCTTCCCAAATTTATAACCCACTACCCTTTTCCCTTCGCCCCCGATTCAGTAGATTTGTTTTTCGCATACATAATATAACCTATGAACTATTATAAAATCTACCGCGTTGCAGGCGGTATTCAAATCGAAAATACAGCAGGGAAATATACCTGCACCTTGAATGGAAATTGGGATGAGTTTATTAATCAGCCTAATTTATTTCAAATTTGTGGCCAACAATCCTTCACCGAATCCACTTCAGAAGCTACCCAAACACCCATCGACTCCCAGGAGATTTGGGCAGCTGGAGTAACATATTTGCGTAGCAAAGTGGCCCGCATGGAAGAGTCCAAAGAATCTGGAGGCGATACCTTTTACGATAAAGTGTATGATGCCGAAAGGCCCGAAATATTCTATAAAGGCAATAAATTGCGCGCTGTTGGACATAACGGTCACGTACGTATTCGCAAAGATTCTGCTTGGAATGTACCTGAACCTGAATTGACCTTGTTCATAAACAAGCAACACACGATTGCCGGATACCTCATCGGAAACGACATGAGCTCCCGCGATATCGAGGGTGAAAATCCGCTATATCTCCCACAAGCCAAAGTATATGACGCTGCCGCAGGTATCGGACCTTGCATATTAGTGACCGAAAAACCATTAGCACCCGAAACGGTCATTTCGATGCGCATTTATCGGGCCCAACAAGAAGTATTTCAAGGAGAAACGCACATATCGCAAATGAAGCGAAGCCACGAGGAACTCCGGGAATATTTGACCCGCGAAATGAGCTTTCCGCTGGGAGCCTACCTGATGACTGGAACCTGCATCGTTCCCGATCCACCATTTACGCTACAAGCACACGACGAAATACACATTCAAATCGAGCCCATCGGAACGCTCATTCAAACCGTACACCCATGAATTTAACTGGAAAACAGATTATTGGCTTTCAAACAAAAGCAGCCGGACACCGGAATTTTCAAGGTGTTCAGGCCGCATCCGGTGAGGCTTTACCCCAGGTATTTGTAGAAGCCACTGCCGAAGAAGCCCAAGAAGCCCTGACAAAAGCCTCCGCGGCCTTCAAAGTTTACCGTAAGTTTTCCGATGGGGAAAGAGCCAATTTCCTAAATGCCATTGCCGAAGAAATTTTAGCCATCGGGGATATACTTATCCAAACGGCATGCATTGAATCTGGGCTTCCGGAAGCACGCATCACCGGCGAACGCGGCCGGACCATCGGCCAAATCCAAGCTTTCGCGAATTTCATCTCAAACCCTTCGTGGAATAGAGAAATTGTGGATGAAGCAATGCCAGAACGCCAACCGCTTCCCAAACCTCGTTTGGTACAAAAGCAAATTCCTTTAGGCCCTACGGTTGTTTTTGGCGCAAGTAATTTCCCACTAGCCTTTTCTGTGGCAGGTGGCGATACGTTGTCGGCCTTAGCCGCCGGATGCCCTGTCGTATTTAAAGCACATCCCGCACATCCAAATACCTGTGATTTAGTTGGCCAAGCCATCCAAAAAGCTGCTCAAAAAACGGGCATGCCCGATGGCACTTTTTCATTACTTCATGCGCAAGGACATGAAATAGGCGGTTATTTGGTCAAACACGAACGCACGAAAGCTCTGGCTTTTACGGGATCTTACCGCGGTGGAAAAGCGCTATTTGATTTGGCAGTTCGTCGGGAAGTACCAATTCCAGTATACGCAGAAATGGGTTCCGTAAACCCAGTTTATTTATTCAGTGGCCGACTAGCCATGCAAGGTGAAGCACTGGCTGACGCATTTAGTCAATCTATTTGTTTGGGTGTAGGCCAATTTTGCACCAATCCCGGTTTGATCGTTATGCTGGAAAAAGACCGTGGTTTTTTAACATCTTTAGCTTCCAAATTAGATCAAATGCCCTTAGGGACATTCCTGACAGCAGGAATTAAACAGTCATTTGAACACGGGTTCAATACCTTGAATCGTCATCCCGCTACCCAGCGCTTAACCGCCTCCGAAAATGCGGCGCCTTCTTTGTTTAGCACGTCGGTTCGGGAGGCTTTAGCGCACCCAGAGGTCTTAGAGGAGGTTTTCGGCCCATGTACGGTGGCTGTGGTTTGCCAGGATTTGGCAGAAATGATTGCGTTTACGGAGCAGCTGCCTGGCCAATTAACCGCAACGATTCAAGCGGAGCCAAGTGACTTAGCACTTTTAGATGAATTAATCGATGAGCTAAGCCAAAAGGTTGGACGCATTTTGTTAAACGGTTTCCCAACTGGCGTAGAAGTTTCTCCTGCGATGGTACACGGCGGCCCTTTTCCAGCTACCTCCGATGCTCGGAGTACTTCCGTAGGAACAGAAGCGATTTATCGGTTTACACGGCCGGTTTGTTGGCAGAATTTTTAAAGTAAATCCTGAAAATAAATCGGCGCAAAGCGCCTCAAACTTTGTCATAGCTTTAAGCTTTGCCAAAGAAACAAAATAACCCTAGGCATTTCCAAAAAATAGAAATCGGCGCAAAGCGCCTCAAACTTTGGCAAAGCTTTAAGCTTTGCCAAAGAGATAACCCTAGGCATTTCCAAAAAAATAGAAATCGGCGCAAAGCGCCTCAAACTTTGGCAAAGCTTTGAGCTTTGCCAAAGAACTAAATCTCCACCTCCACATTCTCAAAGGTTAAATTCCCCTCCTTATCCACATCCATCAGCACGGCCGAATCTTTCTGAATCTTACCGGATAAAATGGACTTCGACAATTCATTCAACACGACCCGCTGGAGCACACGCTTCATAGGCCGACCGCCATACAAGGGATCGAAGCCTTCTTTGGCTAATTTATTCAATGCCTCCTCAGTCGCCTCAATCGTGATGTGTTGCTCCGCCAAACGGTTTTGAACTTCCTTAAATTGAATCGTCAAAATCTTACGCGCATGTTCCTCATTCAAAGGCTCAAACAACACAATCTCATCCACCCGGTTTAAAAACTCCGGACGCACCTGCTGCTTCAATAAGACCATCACCTCTTCCTTCGCCTCCTCTAATAAAATGGCATTGTTCCAACCCTCCATTTGGCCTAACTTTTCCTGAATGATATGACTGCCAATATTCGAGGTCATGATGATAATCGTATTCTTGAAATTCGCCGTCCGACCTTTATTATCGGTCAAACGCCCCTCATCCAACACCTGCAATAAGATATTCCAAACATCAGGATGCGCCTTTTCGATCTCGTCCAACAACACAACCGAATATGGCTTGCGACGCACGGCTTCGGTCAATTGGCCTCCTTCGTCATAACCGACGTACCCCGGAGGCGCACCGACCAATCGTGAAACGGCATGACGCTCTTGGTACTCCGACATATCAATGCGAACAATCGAATTTTCATCATTGAACAAATAAGCAGCCAAAGACTTCGCCAATTCTGTTTTTCCTACACCCGTCGTACCTAAAAAGATGAAGGAACCGATAGGTCTACGCGGATCTTGCAATCCTGCACGCGAGCGACGCACCGCATCAGAAACCAATTCAATCGCTTGATCCTGCCCTGCTACACGTTTGTGTAATTCATCTTCGAGGTGCAACAACTTCTCTATATCCGTTTGCAACATTTTGCTAACCGGAATTCCCGTCCATTTAGCCACTACCTCAGCCACATTCTCCGCCGTTACCTCTTCCTGCAACATACCCTTCTCCCCATGCGAATTCGCTTGCAAATCCTTTAATTTTTGCTCAGATTCCACCAAACGACCATATCGAATCTCAGCTACTTTACCGTAATCACCCTGGCGCTCAGCTTGGTCGGCCTCTAATTTCAACTTATCTATCTGCTCTTTTTCAGCGCGAATTGTGTCTAATACGCCTTTCTCCGACTGCCATTGTGCTTTCAACGCATCGCGCTTTTCAGACAAATCAGCTAGCTCACGATTTAAGCTAGATTCTTTTTCTTTGTTATTTTCCCGACGAATCGCCTCGCGCTCAATTTCCAACGACATAATCTTCCGCTGAATATCATCAATCACCTCAGGCACCGAATCAATTTCTAAACGCATTTTCGCAGCCGCCTCATCCATTAAATCGATGGCCTTATCAGGTAAAAAACGATCTGAAATGTACCGACTCGACAACTCGACAGCCGCAATAACGGCATCGTCTTGAATCCGCACCCCATGGTGCAATTCATATATATCCTTAATGCCCCGCAAAATGGAAATCGCATCCGCCACATCAGGCTCATCCACAAGCACAGATTGAAAACGACGCTCTAAAGCTTTGTCCTTCTCAATGTATTTTTGATACTCCTTTAACGTCGTCGCACCTATCGCGTGTAGTTCTCCACGTGCCAAAGCCGGCTTAAGTAAATTGGCCGCATCCATCGCTCCTTCTCCACCACCACCCGCGCCAATCAGCGTATGAATCTCGTCAATAAACAAGACGATCTCTCCATCTGAATCCGTCACTTCTTTGATAACCGCTTTCAAACGCTCCTCAAATTCCCCTTTGTATTTGGCACCTGCAATCAATAAACCCATATCCAACGACATGATAATCTTGGACTTAAGGTTCTCGGGCACGTCTCCCGAAACGATTCGCTGGGCCAAACCCTCCACAATGGCAGTTTTACCTACACCGGGTTCACCCACCAACATCGGATTATTTTTAGTCCGACGGGATAGGATTTGTAGGACCCGACGAATCTCCTCGTCACGACCAATGACCGGATCGATTTTACCCGCCTTCGCCAATTCATTTAAATTCTTACCGTATTTTTCCAAAGACTGGTAAGTACCCTCTGCATGTGGATCGTTCACTTTTCTATTTCCTCTAAGTTCGATGATTGCTTGTTTAAAATTTTTAGTCGTTAAGCCGAGCTTTTTCAGCGCTTCAGCCACGGAATCGTTTCCATCCAATAAGGATAAAAACAAGAGCTCCACGCTTACATAGGAATCGCCAAAATCTGCTTTCAGTTTATCCGCCCGCTGCAAGGCTTGTTGTAAGGAATTGCTTACATACGGCTGCTCACCCGATACTTTCGGGTAGCTGTTCAAAATTGGGCCTAAACTAGTTTGAATTTGACTCGTCGCTACACCTAATTTCTTGAGCAGAAATGAGGCAGTTTGGGTATCATCTTGTAAAATCGCTTGCAATAAATGCCCAGTCTCAATGGCCTGTTGGCCCCGCTCCTGCGTAATTTCCATCGCTTGCTGAATGATGACACTCGCTTGGGAAGTATATTTGTTTGGATTCATGTGGTTAATATTGTTGCAATCGCTAGATGCAATTGCAAAGCCATGAACAAAACCCGGAAAATTTGTCGGTGAACGAAGGTACTCGAACGCGAAAAACGTGCCATTATGGCTTGTATTAGGCGAATCTGTCCGAAATTACTTGTTTGAATGTAGCAAGTGCGTCCTTCAGCGCTACGATCTCAACAGGAAATTGACTGAACTCGCAGACTTTGGCCTTCAACTCAATTTGTTCACAAATAACATGTACTTGCGCTGCACCCAAGGTCCCCGAATTTCCCTTCAAGGTATGCAACTCGGCTTGAACCCCCTTGCAATCAGTACGCGAATAGGCTTGTTCAGCAACGGCAATTTGCTCCTCCGCTTCCGCAATGAATTCTGCCAACATCCCTTGTACAAATGCGGGATCTCCCCCAACGGCATCCGATAGGGATTTTAGTACCTCCTCGTCAACGACCTCATTGGAAGTATCGCGTATGACATCCTCGGAAGCATGACCATTGTACACCCATCTCCCAACCATTTGAATCAGTTGTTGTGCGCGAATAGGTTTAGCGATATAGTCATTCATTCCTGCCGCTAAGAATCGTTCTCGATCCTCTTTCATGGCATAAGCGGTCATCGCGACGATAGGTGGCAATTCAATTCCTTTCGCTTGCAAAAGACGCGTAGTTTCCATTCCATCCAACTCTGGCATTTGGATATCCATTAACACCAAATCAAAGTTGGCATCCTCCATCAAACAATCAATCGCCTCTTGTCCACTAGTCACCGTTTTAACCACACACCCAGCTTTAATCAATATCTGAGAAGCCACTTTGCGATTCGTTGCATTATCGTCAACTAGTAAAATTCGCGCACGTACTTCTGTTAAGGTTCCTGCAATATCAAATCGTTTCGCCAGTGAAATCGAGGATGCCTTTGACGCATCTCCAATCGCTAATTGGACCGTAAACCAAAACGTACTACCCTTTCCTTCCTCAGATTCTACCCCAATCTCCCCCTCCATCATTTTGCAAAATTCCTGCGAAATAGCCAATCCCAAACCAGTACCTCCATAATTCTTGGAAGTTGAATTGTCCAACTGCTGAAAGGCAGAGAATAATTTCTTGAGATTCTCCGCACTAATTCCAATTCCCGTATCAGTTACGCGTACCATTAATTCGACATGCTTGGCATCCACTTTTACGGTCGAAACTGAAATCATTACCGATCCATTCTCCGTGAATTTCAAGGCATTGGAAGTCAGGTTAGATAAAATTTGCAGTAAACGTGTCTCATCGGCCACGACAACTTTAGGCACATCCGCAGCAATATTATAAGCCACCTTATTCCCCTTCTGATGCGCAATCGGCGTAAACAAGGACATCAGTCGGTCCAATAAATCCTCAAATACCAAATCAGCCGGATGAAGCACCATTTTCCCAGCTTCGATTTTGGCTAAATCCAAAATGTCATTCAGGATATGTAAAAGCGTTTCAGATGACTTCCGAATGGTTTGTAAGTAATCTTGTTGGTCCTCGTTCAACGGCGAATCACACAGTAAATCGACCATACCAATCACCCCGTTCATTGGCGTACGAATCTCATGCGACATGTTGGCCAAAAACTGTTCCTTTACTTTCAACGAATATTCCGCTTGTTCACGTGCCTCAACTAATTCGGTTTGATATTTCTTTAAATCCGTGATATCCCTAGCAATGCCCGAAACCTCCGAAATTAGCGCTTCGGATTGGATGGGGTTTAAATAGATTTCCAACCACTTTTGCTCGCCGGATTTGGTCATCAACTCCAATTCAAAATGTTGCTTTTGACCCCTAAACGCGAGTTTATATTTCTCTTCGAGCGGTCGGCGTTCTTGTGGGGCCACCAACTGGAATCCCATACTTTCCGTACTTAAATTCAATTGCGGTTTAATCTGTAATTGTTTTTCCAGTAGTTCAGCGTATTCTTGGTTGAAACTTGTCAACATAAGTCGTTTATTCACCGACCACATTAAGTGGGAACTACCCTCAAAAATGGCATTTAATCGAGCTGTTTCATGGGCCAAAGCCTCTTCCGCTTGTTTACGCGCAATGGCCACGGCGACTTGGCTCGAGATAAAATCCAGTAATTCCAAATCGCGATTCTCGTATTTATTCGCACGCTCGTAGGATTTGACACCAATAATACCGGTTACCCGATCACCAATGCGAAGCGGAACACAGAGCATCACTTTAGGTACGACTCCATAGAGGTAAATTTTCTTCTCAGCAGCTAATTGGTGTATATCGTCATCATGCAAAATCATGGGCTTATTGGCCATAATCGCATATTCTGTCAACCCATTCCCCAGTTTACGCTTGGTAAAATGAACGCGGGAATCAAAATATTCATCGATGTAATACGGGAAATACAAAAAGCTTTTTCCCGGATCATATTGGGCAATAAAGAAATTCTTCACGTCAATGACCTCGCCGAGCTGCTTATGGATATTGACATACAAATCATCCAAATTGGTTGAATTGATCGCAACCTGCGCAATGGATGAGAAAAGTTTATTCGCGCGCTCTGCACGAACTTTCGCCGTGGAATTATGTAAAATACAACGGTAGGCAGTTGGTGTTCCGCGTTCAAGCCGACAACTCGCAGAACCGGAGACGTATAAACGCCGACCGTCCTTTCGCCTAAAGACAGCCGTAAATTCGGGTAACTCTTCGCCACGGGCCAACAAGTCGAATTGGGCATGCGTGTTGTGTGCAAATTCGGGATGCAAGACATCTTGAATTTTAAGATCACGCGCTTCCTCCTCGGAATAGCCCATTGTGTCAAGCCAAGCTTTATTGACAAATAAAAACCGTCCCGTTACCCCCGTAATTTGAATAAGATCGGTCGTATTATTAATTAAATCGCGCAGTTGGGCATTCGATCGCGTAAGCGCTTCCGTCACTTTTTTTCGTTCAGTGATATCTTCCCCAATAATACTCAAGTAAGACGTATTGTCGGATTCCTTCACAATCGTGGATGCCACTTCCACCCATTTCATGGAACCGGTTTTGGTGATGTAATTTCGTTCACGATCTTCAAACAAACCACCTGAATCGATGGCCTTTTGGAAGGAGGCCCGCCGGTCCTCTGTTTCACCCTGGGGCAAAAGCGTAGCAAAAAAATCTTTTCCGTTTAATTCATTTGGCATGTAATCAAACAACGCGTGCGTGAACGCGTTTGCAAATACGATGGTGCCGTCGAGCGCCATGATGATACCAAATAACTTTAGGCTTGCAAGGGTATTTATGAGATTTTCTTTCGACGTCGCTTCAGAAGCAATTCCATCGTTAATTTCTAAAATGTCCAATTGCTTTTTCAGCTCTTGGATTTCGTGAATTAGATCTTCCTTTGTTTTGTTTGCCCAAACTGCCATGGCATTAATCCCTTTTTTTGCTTAAATGTACAAAAAAGGGCGTAATTTCGCGTACCCTTTAGCCCCAAGAACACGTGCAAGTAAGAGCAAAAAAGAGTTTAGGCCAACACTTTTTAAATGATTTAGATGCCGCCGAGCGTATTGTGGATGGTTTGCAACCACAAGGTGAATACCAAAAAGTCTTGGAAATCGGCCCAGGGATGGGGGTTCTCACCCAATTTCTCGTTAAAAAAGAAGCCTACGAAACGTCCTTAATTGAAATCGACAAAGAGTCTGTCGACTACCTACGGAAAAACTATTTAGAATTTACAGGTCCACGGCTAATTGATGGCGACTTTTTACGCTACCCTTTGGAGAATATATTTGGTGAAGAAAAATTTGCCATCGTAGGTAACTTCCCCTATTTCATATCAACTCAGATTTTTTTCCGCGTCTTGGAATACAAAGATCAATGCATCGAAGTCGTGGGTATGCTGCAAAAAGAAGTAGCGATGCGACTAGCTGCCAATCCTGGCAACAAAGATTATGGTATCTTAAGTGTTTTATTACAAGCCTATTATGATGTGGAATACCTATTTAGTTTAGGCCCCGAAGTATTCACGCCCCCACCCAAAGTAAACTCAGGCGTCATTCGCATTCGCCGCAATTGGGACAAAAAATTAGCTTGCGACCCAGCAAAATTCAAGATTGTCGTGAAGATGGCATTCAACCAGCGGCGCAAAACCTTACGCAACGCGCTACGCGCCATGCAATTGCCAGATCACCCGTTGTTAACCAAGCGCGCCGAGCAATTAGGCGTCCCCGAATTTGTGGAATTAACCCATTTGTGGGAAGCACAAGGTTACCCAGGCGCATAATTTAACGGTTTAGAGACATACGTTTTCCGTCAAAATTTCCGTACTTGCGCCTTCAATCTTTTCAAAATCGAATCTCATGGAAGAAATCAACGTACAACACCTTCCGTTCGAACTCACCAAAGAGTTTTTAGAAGATATTCGCCAGCTGATTTCAGCCCAAGCGAACGAAGAGATTATTGCCAAAATCGAAGACCTTTTCCCTGCTGATATTACCCATATTTTATATGAATTAACAGGAGTAGAAGCTAAATACATTGTCCAATTATTAGACACCAAAATTGCCGCTGAAATCATTTCGACACTCGACAGTGATGACCGCAAAAAGTTCCTAAAGAACTTTACCTCCAAAGAAATTTCGGAATACATTAACATCGTCGATTCAGATGATGCCGTAGATATTCTGAACGAACAACCTGTCCGCATTCGCGAAGAAGTCATCGCCCTATTGAAGGACCGCGAACAAGCGCGTTTCATTATTGACCTCATGCATTACGATGAAGATTGTGCAGGCGGTTTGATGCAGAAGGAGTTAATTAAAATTAATGTCACACAGACCGTAACGGAATGTGTGGAGGAGATTCGCCGACAAGCCGAGGATGTAGAGAAAGTGTATTCCGTCTATGTCGTAGACGATGACGGATTGCTTTTAGGAACAGTTTCGTTGAAAAAAATCATTTTAGCCAAACGCGGATCTAAGATTCAAGATGTCTACGAAGACGATGAAATTGTCTCTGTTCAGACCTACAGCACAGGCGAAGAAGTAGCCGATTTAATGCAAAAATATGACCTGGAAGCCATTCCAGTCGTGAATATTCAAGGCCGATTGTTGGGCCGAATCACCATCGATGACGTGGTCGATTTCATTACGGAATCTGCGCAAGAAGATATTCAGGTCATGGCCGGTATCTCGGAAGACGTAGAGGAAGATGACTCTGTATGGCTTTTAGTACGTTCGCGTTTACCGTGGTTAATCGGTGGTATGGTGGGTAGTTTTTTAGCTGCCAAAATCATTGATCGCTTCGATGATACAATTGCCTTGTTACCCGCCATTTCAGCGTTTATTCCGTTGATCGGGTCAACGGGCGGAAACGTGGGGATTCAGTCCTCTTCGCTCATTGTACAATCATTAGCAGATAAAAGCGGTTTAGATACGACACTTTGGAAACGTCTTCAAAAGGTATTTATCGTGGCTATAATCAATGCAACCATTGCCGCAATATTTGCTTTTGGATGTTCTATTTTGGTTGTCAACGGCGAATCCATGTTGGCAGTTACCGTTTCACTTTCCCTTTTCGCCGTGGTTATGTTGGCCTCGCTTATGGGAACCATTACGCCTTTGGTGTTAAACCAACTCAAAATTAATCCAGCCATTGCATCGGGTCCGTTTATTACAACGACCAATGATATTTTGGGCTATGGTGTGTATTTCCTCATCGTTTATTTCTTGTTGTAGTCGATGATAGCCGTGATACAGCGCGCGAGTTCAGCCCAGCTTCACATAGAAGAAAAATTACATGCCTCTATCGGTAAAGGATTCGTAATTCTACTCGGCATTCATGTAGATGATACGCCGGCGGATGTCAGCTATTTGGCTGGAAAAATCCATGGATTACGCATATTTTCCGATGCGGAAGGCAAAATGAATTTGGCACTTTCGCAGGTGAATGGGGAAATTTTATTGGTTAGCCAATTTACCTTATATGCAGATACCCGGAAGGGAAATCGGCCGAGCTACTTAGCGGCGGCCCGACCGGAACAAGCGATTCCCTTGTATGAACAAATGATTCACCAACTTGCCCAGGCGATGGGTGGACCGATTCAAACGGGCGTTTTTGGTGCCGACATGCAAGTAAGTTTATGCAACGATGGACCAGTGACCATCATCATCGATTCAAAAAACCCAGCAATATGACCTTAGAAGAAGCCCAAAAACAAGTAGATACTTGGATTCAAACCGTAGGCGTTCGGTACTTTAGCGAACTGACCAACATGGCTATGCTAACTGAAGAAGTAGGCGAAGTAGCGCGCATTATTGCCCGTCGGTACGGCGAACAATCTGAAAAGGAGTCCGACAAGCAAAAAGACCTGGGAGATGAAATGGCGGATGTACTGTTTGTGTTGATTTGTTTAGCCAATCAAACGGGCGTTAACCTCACAGAAGCGCTGGAAAAAAACATGCAAAAGAAATCGATCCGTGACGCAGAGCGTCACCACAACAATCCCAAACTCAAATAATCTTTATTTCGCTGGCAGAATTTGGTTGGCTGAGATACGTTTACTGATCGATTTACCTTCCTCTTGATTGGGGGTAAATGGCTTAATCAACGAAATCATATCTAGACTCGGATTCAGTTTTTGAATGGCCACGTGGCGCACATCGAACTCCGTTTGACCCGATATTTGGGTATATTCCGCGGCCGACAAGCCCGCGTGCTGATTGCCTGCATTACTAAAAGTCGCTAAATGTATTCCGGCTAATTTACCGCCTTCCCAAGAAACCACTTCACCACCATGCGCCCAATTGAAGCCTGACAGTGTAAAGTTTTTAGCATTGAGTTGTTGGACATCTTGCAAAGGAAGTCCCAAGTAAAGCCCAGAATCTGTCTTCCAAGCAGATGATTTTCCTTGAATGGTTACGTCGACAATCTCACCCGAATGATAATATACATTGACTTGCTTGGACGTTCGAGGGAAAATCATGGACCCTTGCAAGGTATCCGCTCCGATGACCCAGCTTGTGTCTGCCACGACATTTTCTTTTCCGTATTTGGTTTGTAGGCCGACTAAATTAGCACAAGCCAATACTTCATTGAGTGATTGAGTAGGAACTTCTGTTTGGGGAGATGTGCAAGCGAAAACCGTTGCAAAAAGGAATAGTAAACCTAATTTTTTCATACTAGAACGAATAAGCCAGGGTCAAATTAACTTGACGTCCCTGATTTTGATACTGATTGAACCTTTGGTACGTTTTGCCCAACAAGTTATTCCCTGAAAGACCTAAATTAACATTCCGCTTCACGAAATAATTAATTTTAAAGTTCAAATCTACAATATCTTCTAACTGTATCAACTGACTTTGCGCAGGATTTAGGGCAAATAAATCCTTAATCCAATATACATCCGGTGAAATAAACACCTTATTCGATAGCTTCCAGGTATTCGTCCAGCTCATTGTCAACCCAGGTTTGTGGGAGGCTTGGAAAACGGTGTTCAACAAGGAATAGGTCACATGATCCACTTTTAAACTGGAGGTAAACGCATTCGAAACATGGACGTTCACTTGACCAATGATATTAGCGACTTGAATTTTTTGAATTCCACCGATGTACAAAATTTGAAAACGAGAGGCATCTGAAGGGCTATTGATGAACGTAGGCAAATCAGCATACTCCGCATAATTATACTTGATTTCAAAATCAACATTTTTGTTACCTAACCCTTTAATTCCCCCGTAAAGATTACCTACCTGACTGGTATTGGTAAAGCTCGTTGGAATGGCCATCCATGGATTTTCAGCCAAAAATGATTTAAGCGTATTGAATTGTACATCGCCACCGATTCCACCAAACAAATGAATGAAATCAGACACACCAAAATCCATCTCAAACTGTGGAAAAATACTCGTCTTCGCAACTGCATCTTTACCCTCCTGCTCCGTCGCCACTAGAATCCCCGCATTGACCCGAATACGTGAACTGGCATACGCAATGCTTGGATTAACACGATAAAACGAACGCAATAAAGGCTTATTCCCCAACGCCGAAACATACTCTCCATGGATGTAATCAGCGTCTAAACGGGCTTTGACCTTCTCCGATAAATCTTTGGAATAGAATAAATGAGACTTCGCGATTAATTCCGACAATCCACCTGGGTTCTGCAACAAGCCCGCATCTAAGGTCAATTTATAATCTGAATGGGCATTTTTACGCGCACTCAACACCTTGCCCAACACATTGAAATACGAATAATTCAAACGAATATCCGCAGCTTTGACAAAACTAGGTATTTCAGGCAAGCCATAGGCGTGGTTGACTTGTCGGCTTGCAGATAGACTCCCTTCCCAGAAATTCACAGCACCTAAATATCTGCTAACCAAACGGGCTTGATTTTCACTACGGGCAGAATAGGTGGATTGGACCGGTCCTTGCGCATTCGCGTCATGGTTCAAATAAAAACCAATAAACTTATTTTCTTGTGGTGAATGGCTCGCATTAAAGTTCAACAAGGTATGTCCATAATTGCCCACCCCGAGCTGCAAGACGTTATCATATTTCTCACCAAAAGCCACTTTGGCTGTATCGCGGGAACGCATGTCCTGCGCGGGTGGCGCTTGGATATTTGGCAAAGAATCGCTTGGCCACGTGAGACTTGTCGCTTGCTGCTTCATTTCCTTGATGCTTAAAGGCATCTTAAAGGACTTTAATGGCAGGTATTGACGTTCGGATACCTTCAGTTGCCAAAGGGACTTCGCGCCACCTGGAACTATAATCACCGTTTTGTCAATTTCCTGTGCGGAAATATTCGAGCTAATTACGCTCGCAGCAAGGACAAAAAGAATAGTCGTTATACCCCTCATTTACTTAATTCTTCTAATTTTTTCTTTGCCTGAAGCAGAATGCTTTCATCACGCATACTGGACAAAATACTATCTAAAATGACTTTGGCTTGTCGGCCATTTTTCAACGCAATGAAATTATCGGCCATCAATAAATAAGCCTTCCCTACCCAGGCATCTGCTACTTCATAATAGCGTGCGCCCTCTTGGCTAAAATATGCTTTGATTAAATCCGTAGAACCTTTATAATCACCTGATTGTGAATGAATTAAAGCCACCTCGATAAGTGCCTGCGCTCCTAAATCCATACTATCTATTTGAACAACCTTCATGAAATGACGTTCAGCATCTGCCTTGTTTTGCTTAATCAACCAAGCTTGCGCGATAGTGAAATGCAATTGAGATTTTTGCTCTAAATCAAAATCTAAGTCCATCATAGACTCAAGATTATTTAATTGATCCGAGGCCTTATATATATCAACTAATACAGGTCTAGCTTTAAATTTAAACGCTTCATTCCCTGACTTATCTACTACTAAATCAGTAAGAAAAGCAGCCGCATTTACGGTATTTTTTTGTTCCAATTCAATGGAAGCAAGCAACCATAAGGCTTCTGATTTTTTCGAAGTTTGATTATTCAAATTAACAACTCGTTTCAAGTAGGTCGCTGAATTCCTCCAGTCTTTCGTTTGAAAAGTACCAAACCCAAGCATCCAATAAACTTCGCCTATTTGGGCGTAATTCGGGTATTTAGAAACAAATTTAGCAAGCTCTGGAACAGCTATACGGTATTTTCCTGAGTTAAAAATAGACTGACACAAATCAAAAAGCTCTTCATCATCCCCCTTTTCCTCGCCGTTTACTGAGGAATAAATCTGACGTAATTCAAATATTTCTTCGCTTCGACCTTCACGCTTTAATATTTCACTAGCCCCAATTAATGCCTCCTTAGAGGTAGAGTCTTTTGTGAATTCACGAACTAATCGCTGGTAATCAGCTAATGCCAAAATCCATTGATTCGTAGCTTCATACGTTTCCCCACGTAACAATAAGGAAGAACTTAAATAAGAATTTCCAAGCGTGGTTTGTTGTATAAATGCACTTAAAGAAGAAATTAATTCCGCAAAAACTAGTTTATTTTGAGATTTAAAACGAGCCAAATTTGCCAAAAATAATGCCTCATCATGCTTAATGCCATTTGTGCTTACTTGGCTTAATTTTTTATAAACAAAATGTGCTTCTTCAAATCTTCGCTCATTCATTAACACCGCAGCTTTTCGCTCTAATAAAGAACTTATACCGGTTTGACCTAGTGCTATACCTTGATCAAAATAAGATAATCCTAAATTAATCTTTCCATTAGCAATAGCCGTTTCACCTGCATTTCTAAAATCATCCACCGTTTTTGAAACTTGTAATTTATTGGATAAATAATCCTCAAAATAGTTTTGCGCCCGATCATACATCGTGATGTAGGTGAAGGACTGCGCCAAACTTAGGCGAATCCGTTGGCTTAATTCCGGTGAACCAGTTGGCTTACTTGTTTCCTCCAACAAAGGCATATACAGCTTAATCGCATCCGAATTCTTATTATTTCTCGCTAAGATTTCCGCTTGGGCATAGCGCGCATTCCACGCCATTTCTTGATTTAACGGATATTCCAAGGAACGCTTCAAGAAGGTAATCGCCCGCTTTTGATCATTTGCCGCGTAATATTGAGCACCCTTTTCATACATCATCAATTGATATAAGGCTTGGAATTTGGCTTTTCCGGCGGGTGAATGGAGCATAAAGTGGGATAAGGCCGACAAATCTTGTGTCTGCTGAATCGCGAAAAGGGCTAGGTCAACGAACAATTCCGCATGCACTGGATTCGTATCAGATGTCTGTGATTTTTTGACCTCTTGAATGATAAACGGCCAGTCTTTTTGAGATTTAAGAATTTCCCAACGGGCAATAAATGCATTCTCCTGCAGCACAGGATTATAATTCATTCGCGCAATCTCGACTAACAAAGCTAATCGTTCATCAATTTTTCCTTGCCTCTGATAAATATCTGCAGTCAATTGTACTATTTCCTGTCCAAGCGAATCAGAAGGTGAAGCTATTTTCGTTAAAATTTCCAGCGATTTGTCATCTTGTTTTGACTGATACAATGCGAATGCCCATTTGAAATTACGTCTCCGCGTAAATAGGTCAGGCGCATGATTGTAAAGAATCTCGAAATTCTTTGCTGACTTAACAAAATCACCTTGCTGAAACTGCTTCTCAGCCAAAATAAATGCAATTTCCTTTTTTTGATATTTCCCGGTTGTGTCTGCTAATATAGGCTCCGCGTATATTTCCAAATCTTGAAATTTACCTAATTTAACCAATGCCGAACATATCCATTGAGGAACTTCAGCTGTATAGGCTGGGTCTGTGGCAGCAATCTTAAAGTCGGAAACCGCTTCTTCATATTCCCCCTGTTTAAAATGCATAACACCCGCATAATAAGCAGCTGGTAATGCATATTCCACTTCAGTCTCATTCTTTAAATTATTGAAAATGGCTAATGCCTCAGGGTAATGGCCCAATTGATAATTTGAAATTGCCATGAAATAAGCATACTCCAAATTGGTTTGAGCAGCTTGGCTCAAGTAACGAATAGCGCGGATCCAATCACCTGTTTCATAGTAAAACTCCCCCATTTCACGTTTGAGTAGGGCAGCAAATGGACTTTCTGGGTGTTCCGAAACAAAGCGAATGGCTTGCATTTCCGCCTCGGGACGCATGGTGTAAATCGAACACATGGCGATGTAATATTCCACCTGTGTTTTTTCCGCCGTAGACTCACGGGGTTGTTGCTGCAAATAGCTTACATATTGAATGAATTCTTCCCGCGCAGCGATGAAGTTTTTGGACTGAAAAAAGAGATTAGCTTGACGAAATGTTTTGGCTGGATCAGTAAGCAAAGTGGTTTGTTGGCCCACACTCACCCACGCCGAAAAAAACATGAAAAGGAATGAAATACCAAAGGCGGAAAAACGTTTTTTCATTCAAAGAATCAGGAGTGATAAATAAAGATGCAAAATACAATTTAATTTCAATATTGATTTGAGGTTAAAACGGATAATCAACAATATTATTTCCTTATGACACTATTTTCTCTAATTTTGAAACACCAAATTACGTAATCATCAACCACATGCTTCGAATTATACTTTGCTTACTCATCATTTCGCCGGCCTTTGGCCAAGAAGCAGACCGCAGCACCAACAAACGAATTCCGCCGATCAAATATGGCGGCTATGTCATCTTCGAAAAAAATGGACATGGATTAATTGCGACCGTTGAAAATATTGGGAAACTAGATTTTAAACAAGCGCAAAAAGCATGTGAGGATTTGACTCAAAATGGATTTGATGATTGGCGTTTGCCTACCAAGGAGGAGTTCGATTTGATACATCCCAAATTAAACCACAAGAAAATCGGCGGTGGAAGTATTTTTCAATCCGCCTGGTATTGGACTTCTTCGGAAGTGGACAAAGACAACGCCTACACGCACAACCTGCAAACAGGTTTGCAATCTCCCTATTTCAAGGATTTTAAATGCTTGGTGAAAGCGGTTCGCTCGTTTTAGGCAAGACCCCAAAACGTTTCATTTGCACATCCATCACCCAAAACCAGATCGGTGGAACGAGGGCCAATAAAATCATTCCCGGATATCCCGTAGGCATTTGAGGGGTATCGTCATGATGACGCAATACCTGATATTTACGCGATGCTTGGAAATGATGGTCGCTGTGTCGGCTTAACTCAAACAACAACAAACGTCCCATGATGTGATTGCTATTCCAAGAATGGTGTGGCTTCACTCGTTCGTACCGGCCAGACTCCACGCGATCACGCGCCAACCCATAATGCTCAATGTAATTAACTGTTTCCAATTGGATGGAACCAATCAGCGCGGCTGCCATAAATGAACCCATCACCAGGGTCCCGAAAAACCAGCCGATTAGGGCTAAAAACAGGATTTGGATGCCAATGAACAAACTGGTTTGTTGGGCATCAATCCGCCACGCACTCCGCAAAGTTCCCGGAAAGGTTTGTAACCAAAACGCGAAAACGGATTGCTTGTATTTGGCCGAACTTGGGTCATCTGGCGTGCTCACGTGCGTGTGATGTCCTTTATTGTGCTCGATAAAAAAGTGCATGTATAAACTGGTCAGCAATAAACATTTGGCCATAAATTGCTCTGCTTTATTCGACCTATGACCTAATTCATGGGCGAGGTTAATGCCAAAAATACCGGCCATCAAGCCCATCATGGCGATTCGGCCTAGGCGATCTGACCAGGCCAACTCATCGGTCATGCTAACTAGAAAGAAATACAACGTGACAAACTGTAAACCAAAAGCCACATATAAAATCCAATCGTAAAGCTTATCTTTTTTGGCTAAAGCCTCTTCCTCAGCGGCTAGATTGCGCGCGTCTGGTTTTAAGACAAGTTCGATGCCTGGGACGAAGGCGAAAGTAAATAAGAAGCCGGCCCAACAAGCCAACCCGGTGGAATGAAAGGACCAATAGGCAAAAGCGAACATGCAAAAAGGAGCGATGTATTTTAATGCTTTCATATTAAAATTTGAATACGTAATCTATATAAGGTATGGCAAATGCTTCCCCAGCAGGAATTAACACGCCAAAATCAAAGGAATTTTTCTCCCCCATAAAACGAAAACCACCCGTCAATACACCCCGATTTTTCATGGAGTAGGTTTCAGTTTGGAAATCATATTCGCGCAGGGAGAACAACCAATTCTCGGTCACGAGCATCACGCGATTCGAAATGCGCGTCATGCCTGAAATCGTAAACATCGGTCGGCGCGCTCCACGCCACGCATAACTCGAATTAGGATCTTGTTGTTTCACAGCGCCCCAACCACCATTTAAAGTCACATTATGTTCCCTCGTTCCATACGTGGCGGAACCGTAGGCAACCGCTAACCCAAAATTAAAGTCTTTTATGAAAGAAGTTGCGGCCAGCATACCATAACCAAGGTGCCATTTAGGAGCCACTTGATATCCCCATTTGGGGGTAATGAAAAAAGCAAAGGGAATCACCGCGCCACCACCCATGGAAAAGTGGTCGCTTATGCCATATTGCACGCTGTTGGCTAAAATGTAGGCGTTTTGATAATAGCGTTCTCCCTTGCGTAGCGGGATAGCCGATGGACCAAAAAAGTATCGCGTCGGATGTGGATTTCCAAAAAGAATATCCCGCTGTCCGCCGGCCACCTCAGGCAAGTAACGGAGGGATTTAATATTTGAGCGGAGAATGGTTAAATCCCCCAAAGCTTCATTTTGAACCTGTATTTGATTCGTGGATAAATCACGCAACGCAGCGATTATGCTCCGATTATCATGTAGTTGAATTTCAACCCGGATGGAATTTCCTAATTCTGATTGCGTTTGAATTTGATTTTTAAGCACTTGCATCGAGCCTAGGTTCAATTCTAGTAACCGAATTACGTCTGTATCTTCCGACTCAAATTGCCCAACAAGCTCATTGGTGGGTAGCTGAATACGCACAAAGCGTTTTTGCGCGAGCAGGCTGCTCGGCAAAATCAGCATAAAAATAAAAACTAGGGTACGCATAGGCATCAAATTTAAATAAAGATGCAATTATTTTTTATAAGTGATGCGATAGATACTTCCACCTAAGTCGTCACTAACATATAAAGAACCATCGGGGCCTTGCGCCAAACCACACGGGCGGTGCTGAATCGGGCCTGTAGGTTTCACTAAATCCGTTCCTGCAAAATTATCTGCAAAGATTTCCCATTTGCCGCTTGGCTTTCCGTTTTTGAAGGGCACAAAGCCAACTAGATAGCCTTTTTTGAATTCAGCAGATTGACCATGGAAGGCAATGAACGCACCATTTTTATATTTGGCGGGGAATTGATTTCCGGTGTAGAATAACAAATCGTTTGGTCCCATGTGGGCTGGGAAAGTAACGGTTGGATCCAAGGCTGTTTCGCCACCCGTTTTCTTTCCGTCACCGCCGTATTCGGGGGTAACGATCTTTTTATTTTGTTTTTGGTCGTAGTAGATATAGGGCCAGCCGGCATCATCGCCCGCTTTTTTGAATTCGTACATGGCCTCAGCAGGTAATTCCTGCGACATTTGAGGCGTATAATATTGGGGATAAAAATCGTGGAATTGACCACGTCCGTGCGCCATGGCGAATAGCGAATTTGTTTGCGTGTTCCAGGTAATCCCTACGGCATTCTTTAATCCGGTTGCATAGCGAACGCCATCTTGGAATTTTTGATTTAGTTTATTGGCATCAAACTGCCAAATCCCTCCTGCTGAATCCAGAATCGCGCAGGGGCTCATGCCTTTGCCGGTTCCGGGCACGCGGCATGGATCGTTCCAGGAGCCGATGGTCACATAAATATGTTTTTTGTCTTTATCAAAAACGAAAGGTTTCGCGTTATCGCGTCCGTGATCAGGCAACCCATCCACGATCGATTCGTAGGCATTTACGTCGGCAATTTCACCTTGGGCATTCAGCGCATAGCGATGCACACCTTTGTTGGACGCCGCATAAAAATACTCCCCATCGATCCCAATCCCGGTTCCCGTATAATTGCCAAACCAATTCTGATCTTCATACACCCCGTCTTTATCTTTGTCTTTTAACAAAACGATGCCGTTCCCCTCTTTTAGTTTGGAGAGTTTGGCATACACATGTCCTTGTTTGGAAACGGTGATATGGCGCGTGGCGCCTAGATCTTTACCGATTTCCGAGATGGAAAATCCGATGGGTAATTTGATGTCTTGGGCAAAAAGAAGTGTGGGCGCTAAAAGTCCTAGGGTAAGCCATTGTTTCATAGGTCGATAGGTAAATTTCCGACAAGGTAAGAAATTTTGGAAAAAGAGCTAGGGGGTGGTGGGGTTAATTGTTTTATCAAGAAGCTGAAGAGCTAAAAAAGCAAATGAGGATACAATTAAGCGGGAATTAAGATTTGGATTTTCCTATTCGACGCACATTTGCGTAGATTAATAAGCTTATTCGACGCAAATCTGCGTAGAATAAAGGTTCGATTCGACGCACAATAAAGTATGCTAGTAAAAAAATAACTCAAATCATTGAATATCGACCACTTGCCGAATATCAAAAAACCCTCCTAATTCACATTAGGAGGGTTTTTAATTTAATCCAGTGGTCGCGTAGGGATTCGAACCCCAAACCTTCTCATCCGTAGTGAGATGCTCTATCCAGTTGAGCTACGCAACCATTCCCTTGTTTGGACTGCAAAGGTAGAATTTCTTTGGTAATTTGGAAAGTCTTCCCTCGAAAAAAATTAAAATAATCACTACTCGCCTTGGAATGAAGCACTTCACTTCGCCCAAATGGTCACATTCCCCCACCCAAATATTCCTCATAGGGAATACTTTAGCAAAAATATAGCTACTACCTGGGCCAGCACAGATTCCCTTCGTGCCATGTTCACATTATCAGTTTTTAGAGTTGGATATCAATTATTTGCTCCTAGGTTAGGCGATTATAACCTAACCCAACTCACATGAAAAATCAACATCACCAAGTGGCGAAAATCTTCTTTTTCGCAATCACCATTTCCGCCATGCTAAGCTCATGTACCAAGGATAAAACATTAGCTACCAAAACCAGCTATCCGGAAAACTCCTCCGTATTTAAATCCGTCACCAAAGAAGAATACCTGAATGCCACGCCACTCGAAAGGCGATTCATTGATCAAATCGACGGCGCCGTACATACATTGGATTTATTGAAAAAAAATAATCCCCAACAAGAATATGAGGCGATACTGACCATCGACAAAGATCCCAACAATAAATTCCATAACTCCATCCTCATTGGAATCGTCGAAAAGAAATCAAGTGGAATGCAGACAGACGCTGAACCAGACCCCGTACCCGATGGAAAATGCCACGTGTGCGGATTAAGCTCTGCCTACAGCTGCATCAAAGAGGTCGAGAAATTCATGGATGCCAAAAACAAAGATTCCATCTCCGCCACCATCAACCGAACGGCTGATAATTGCATAGATATCATCTATCATTAATAAACAAGGGTCAACGATAGCTAACGCTAGGGTTGACCCTTTAAATTCAACCAATTGGCAGCATTCAAAAAATCTAGTTGATTGAAATGAAATGCATCTAATTTGAACTTATAAGTATTATATTTGATTTCAATAGTTAAAACTAGTCCAATGAAGAGCAACAAGGTATTTAGAAAGGACTCAGATCAAACCAATCTATTAGTAAGAGTTGGGAAAATCAGTGGCCAGAATGCAGTCCGACGTTCTAAGGAGATGAATTTAGCTGTTACCTACATCGAAAAAGGGGTTGTTTATCAAGAACAACCCGATGGTTCAAAAATTCAAATTGATATTGTAGATTCAAAGCCAACAAAGATTTCCTTCAAAAAAGGAATGATTTTACGTGTCAAATAAAAAGCGCGTTCGGATCTTTGCCGGCCCAAATGGTTCAGGAAAAAGCAGCCTTTTTCGTGGATTTCAACAAGAAATTAAAGATAAAACCGGCTATTTTGTCAATGCAGACGAAATTGAGCTAAAATTAAATCAGTCATCTTCAATTGATTTAAACTTACTTGGACTTGCCGCTACCCAGGTCACACTAAATGAATTTATTAAATCGCCAATCTCTCAATCATTAATAGCTAAGGCAAAAAATGCAGGTCAAATTATTGACTTACTTATCAAAAATAATTGCCTAATTGATAATTCCATTGGTTCTCATAGTTACGAAGGTTCTTTCGTAGCTTCATTCATTCGCCATTTATTAGTTGAACAAAATAAATCGTTCAGTTTCGAAACGGTTATGAGTCACCCTTCAAAGGTTGATGAAATAATTGACATGAAAGAAAAAGGTTATGCACCTTATCTATACTTTGTTTGTATTGACAAACCTGAAGTAAATATCTTGAGGATATCCAACCGAGTTGTTCTAGGAGAACATGATGTACCAAAAGATAAGGTTATCGAGCGCTATACCAAAAGTTTGGAACTATTGCACCTCGTTTTGCCATTGTGCTTTCGTGCCTATTTGTTTGACAATTCAGGTAAAGAATATCAGCTAATAGCCGAATTATATCAAGGAGATTTAGAATTAAAAACAGATCATTTACCCCAATGGTTTATTCAATATGTCTTACCATATTATGAATAATACTACCGATAAATTCATAACAATTAGGTTAAACCAACGGGCTTAAAAACTCCTCCCGCAAGATTTCCCCCGGGTGAATGTTAGCTAATGTTTTCATGAACTAGTGGTTATTAAAAATTTACAATTCCCTCCGCAAGCGCGCCACGGCAATCCCCAACTGCTCCCGGTACTTTGCCACGGTACGGCGCTTCACAATAAAACCGCGCTCCGATAAGATCCCCTCCAAATCCTCATCCGAATACGGCGCATCATGCGGCTCTCCCGCAATAATCTCCCGCAAAATATTCTTGACCTCCCGGGTCGAGAAATCCTCCCCCGACTCGTGGGTGATGCCCTCCGAGAAGAAATACTTTAAAGGAAACATCCCAAAATCGGTCTGCACCGACTTCGCCGAGACCACCCGCGACACCGTCGAAATGTCCATCGCAATATCCGCCGCAATCTCCTTCATCTTCAACGGCCGTAAACGCGCATCATCCCCCGTCAAAAAGAAATCATACTGTTTCGTCACAATACTCTCCATCGTTTTCATCAAGGTTCCTTGACGCTGTTGGATTGCCTGTATGAACCAGGATGCGGCGTCCAACTTATGTTTGATGAACGTCACCGCCTCCTTAATATCTTTCTGCTGCTTATTCCCCTTCTCATAGGTTTGCAACATCTCCTGAAACGACTTGCTCACCCGCAATTCGGGAGCGTTTTTGCCATTTAATTTGATGTCCAATTTCCCATCCACCTGCGTCACAATAAAATCCGGCTGTAAAAATTGAGCCACCTCACCCGCCTCCGTGCCACCCGGCTTGGGATTCAAACGCGTAATAACTGCAATAGCTTGTTTCAAGGCCACTTCATCTACACCTAATTTTTGCTGCAAGGCAGCATAATGACGTTTGGAGAAATCATCGAAATAGGTGTCAATTAACTGAATCGCGAGCGCATGCGCGGCATCCTCTCCCACCGACTTCCGATGCAACTGCAAAGACAAACACTCCTTCAAATCCCGTGCCCCAATGCCCGCCGGATCTAATTGCTGGACCTTCATCAGCACCGCTTCCACCTCCGCATAATTCGTTTCAAACCCAATCGTAAATGCCAAATCATTAACAATACTCTCAATATTCCTCCGCAAATACCCATCATCCTCCAAAGACCCAATAACCTGCTCCGCTATCAACTGCTCCCGCTCACCCGACACCACAAAGCCAACCTGCATCAATAAAAACTCTTCCGCACTCGGCACCGTCGCCATCGGCCGCTCCCGGATCTCCTCATTCGGATCATAGGAATCCCCCGCCATCTTATATCCCGCATAATCATCTTGTAAATAATCCCCGATCTCCAATTCCTCACGCTCCAAATCCTCCACGGTCTCCCGTTCTCCCTCCTCCTCAAATCGCTCCGAATCTACGCCCTCCTCTAAGGCTGGATTTTGCTCCAATTCCTCCTCCACACGCGCTGCCAATTCCGCCGTCGGAATTTGCAATAACTTGATCAACTGGATCTGCTGCGGTGAAAGTTTCTGCTGCTGCGACAGCTTGATGGATAATCCCTGCATATAACGCTGTATTTAAAAACAAAAATAAATGAAATAATTCGGTAATTGTGCGTATTTTTGAGGCTCATTGTGACCAAATAAACGGCACTACGAGATTCTATCGCATGCAAATTAAAGAAATACTTTCATTATCCCCGAGTAATCAAACCATAACCGTCAAAGGTTGGGTACGTACCAAACGCGTTTCTTCCAACGTTGCCTTCGTCGCCCTAAACGACGGATCAACCATCCATAATATTCAAGGTGTAATTGCCGACGGGACCGTAGCCGAAGAAACCCTTCGCCTCGTAACCACCGGCGCCTGCATCGCCCTCACCGGAATCCTCATCCCCTCACAAGGACAAGGACAATCTGTTGAAATTCAAGTAACCGATATTCAGGTATACGGCACCGCCGACCCAGAGAAATATCCACTCCAACCGAAAAAACACTCACTCGAGTTCTTACGTGAGATTGCGCACCTAAGACCGCGTACCAACACGTTTTCGGCCATTTTACGCGTCCGACATGCCTTAGCATTCGCCGTACATTCGTATTTCAACGATAAAGGTTTCTTCTATTTACATACGCCCATCATTACGGGATCGGATGCAGAAGGCGCTGGCGAGATGTTCCGCGTGACGACTTTGCCTACCACCAATCCACCCATGACCGAAGAGGGCAAAGTAGATTTTAAAGAAGATTTCTTTGGTAAGGAGACGAATTTGACGGTTTCGGGACAGCTAGAAGGAGAGCTTGGAGCCATGGCCTTATCGAAGGTATATACGTTCGGTCCTACGTTCCGTGCGGAAAACTCGAACACGACGCGTCACCTAGCGGAGTTCTGGATGATCGAGCCGGAAGTGGCGTTTAATGAATTAGAAGATAACATGAATTTGGCGGAGGACTTCACCAAATACTGCATCAAATACGCGCTAGACCACTGCGCAGACGACATCGCCTTCCTCGAAAAACGTTTACTAGAAGAAGAAAAAACCAAGAAAAAAGAGGAGCAATCTGAACTTAGCCTAACCGAAAAGTTACGTTTTGTGACGGAAAATGATTTTGAACGCTTAACCTATACGGAGGCAATCAACATCCTCTTGCAATCCAAAACCCACAAGCAAGGTAAGTTTCAATATCCTGTTGAATGGGGCATCGACTTGCAGTCTGAGCACGAGCGCTGGTTAGTCGAAAAACACTTCAAAAAGCCTGTTATCCTAACGAATTACCCGAAAGACATCAAGGCATTCTACATGAAATTGGACGAAGACGGCAAGACCGTGCGTGCGATGGACGTATTATTCCCAGGTATCGGGGAGATTATCGGTGGATCACAGCGGGAAGATGATTACGCGAAATTAGTGCAACGCACGAAGGATGTGGGCATTGAGGAAGAATCGATTTGGTGGTATTTAGAAACACGCCAATTTGGCTCTGCGCCGCATGCGGGCTTCGGCTTAGGCTTCGAGCGTTTAGTTTTATTTGTAACTGGCATGTCGAACATTCGCGACGTGATTCCGTTCCCTCGTACGCCTAAATCAGCTGAATTTTAAGATGTTTAAACAAGCATTCAAAAGTATTGGGCATGCCTTCGATGGAATTGTAGATCTCATCAAGCAGGAAAATAATGCCAAAATCCACTTGATTTCAACGATTTTAGTCATTTTCGTGGGCATCAAACTCGACTTCATTGTCCTGGAATGGGTATGGATTAGCTTAGCGATTGCCGGGGTTTGGGTCATGGAATTGATCAATACGGCCTTAGAAAGATTAACAGATTTAGTGTCGCCGGGAGAAAATCCTTTGGCGAAAAAAATAAAAGATTACGCGGCAGGCGCCGTTTTGGTTATGGCTATTTGGGCTGTATTTATTTTCGCGCTGATTGCCGTTCCACACCTTTGGGTTTGGCTTACATTTTCCAGATAGTTTATGAAAGAATACGGATCAAGCGTACAGAAATTAGTGGATTACATCATGACGATCGAAGACCGTGAACAACGGACGAAATACGCGTTTATCATGGTGGAGCTGATGAAGCAAATTCACCCCAACATGAAGGATACGCAGCAAGATTACTCCAAGAAGCTGTGGGATGATTTGTATATCATGTCCAATTTCGCATTGGATGTACAAGGACCCTTCCCTCCTCCTTCGCCAGAATCAGTCGGCAAAGCGCCGCGTAAGGTAGCGTATAACCAGCACCATTTGAAGTTCAAACACTATGGCCGCAATGTGGAATTGTTAATTCTGCGCGCCATTGCTGAGGAAAAATTAGAAGACAAAAAGATTTTAGTGGCCTATATCGCACGTTTGATGAAAGGTTTCTATGTGACTTGGAATAAAGATTCAGTGGACGATTCGGTTATTTGGCAGAACATCAAAGACATGTCGGAAAACCTGTTAGGTACAATCGTAGACGAACTTTCGCAAGAAACCTTAGGTCATGCCAAAGTGGCAAATAATGCGCGCAATACTTATAACGCCCCGGAATATCCGAACAATAATAATAACAACAGGAACAATAACTTCCGAAAGAATAACAACTTCAGAAACAATAATAATAACCGAAATAATAACTTTCGTAAAAAATAAGTAAGCGCTATGGCATCATTTAAGGTAACCGGTGGCCGCCGGATGAAGGGGGAAATCACTCCGCAAGGAGCGAAGAACGAAGCATTGCAGATTTTGTGTGCCGTGGTATTAACAGCTGAGCCTGTCACTATCCACAACATTCCAAACATTCGCGACGTAAATCAATTAATTGATTTACTAGGCGATATGGGTGTGAGCATGCGTCGTTTGTCTGAATCTAGTATTGAATTCGATGCATCTCAAGTGAACATCGATTGTTTAGATTCCGAAAATTACAAGAAAAAAGCGGCTGGGTTACGTGGGTCAGTAATGCTATTGGGGCCAACCTTGGCTCGCTTCAAAAAAGGGCGTATTCCTTCCCCAGGTGGAGATAAAATTGGCCGGCGGCGTTTAGACACCCACTTTTTCGGCTTCATGAAATTAGGTGCCAAATTCAATTATAGCCCTGAAGATGGGGGTATTTACGAAGTAGATGCTTCCCAATTGCAAGGTGCGTACATGTTATTGGACGAAGCTTCGGTAACAGGAACCGCGAATATTTTGATGGCTGCCGTGTTAGCCAAAGGTAAAACAACGATCTACAACGCTGCTTGTGAGCCGTATTTACAGCAATTGAGCAAGATGTTGAACCGGATGGGTGCGAAAATCACTGGTATCGGTTCGAACATGTTGGTGATCGAAGGCGTAGACGTCCTTCACGGCACCGAGCACACGATGTTACCAGATATGATTGAGATCGGCTCGTTCATCGGCATGGCCGTGATGACGCAATCGGAAATCACGATCAAGAACTGCCAAATCCCAGAATTAGGTATCATTCCTGAGGTATTCAAGAAATTAGGTATCAAAATGGAATTCCGTGGCGATGATATTTTCATCCCATCACAGGAACATTACGAATTGGAAAACTTCATCGACGGATCGATGTTGACCATTTCCGATCATCCATGGCCAGGTTTCACGCCTGACTTGTTGTCCATCATTTTAGTGACAGCGATCCAAGCGAAAGGAACTGTCTTGATTCACCAAAAAATGTTTGAATCCCGTTTATTCTTCGTCGATCGTTTGATCGAGATGGGTGCGCAGATTATCCTGTGTGATCCACACCGCGCAACGGTCGTGGGCTTTGATCGCAAGCAAACCTTGAAAGGTATTCGCATGTCCTCTCCGGATATCCGTGCGGGCGTTTCGTTGTTAATTGCGGCGATGTCGGCAAACGGCACTTCCATCATTGACAACATCGAGCAGATTGACCGGGGTTACCAAAACATCGATACGCGCTTAAATGCGATCGGTGCGGAAATCGTCCGTATTTAACATGGCGTTTCAGGCGAAGATTAAGCAGACGATCAAATTGGCCACACCGATAGTCGTGGGCCAGCTCGGCGTTATGCTCATGGGTTTAGCCGATACGATTCAGGTAGGACGAATGTCGACCGGCGCTGCGGAAAGTCTTGGTGCTTCTGGCATGGCGGGTAGTATTTTTTTTACGATTGGGGTGGTTGGTTTAATCTGCATGCAGATTGTCGCGCCCATGATTTCCAAAGCGGAGGCGGAAGGTGATTTCACGGAATGTGGGAATTTATTACGCGCGAATATTCGGGTGGCTGTTTTCTTGGCGGTGATTACCATTTTGTTGATAGGCGTTGCCGGCATGAATTATGATTTGTTCCAACAGACGGCGGCCAATAAAGCCTTAACCCTTCCCTATTTAGCATTAATAGCCATTTCGGTCATTCCGATCTTTTTATTTTCGGCCTTAAAAAGCTTTACGGATGGTTTACAGAAAACCTCGGTGGCAATGTACATTACATTGGGAGCTCTGATTTTTAATGTCATCTTCAATCACATGTTCATTAATGGCCTCGGCCCAATTCCTGCGATGGGATTATTTGGGGCTGGGATCGCAACCTTGTTGGCCCGCATCTTAATGGTCGGTTCGCTAGCCATTTACGTATTCAAAATCGCTGATTTCAGCAAGTATCTGATGAAAAAGCACGTACCTGCTAAGGCCAATGTCCTAGAAAAAACGATCTTGAAAATCGGCATTCCATCCGGCATGCAGGGTTTCTTTGAGATTGCGACGTTTGGTATGGCGGTGGTGATGATGGGTTGGATTTCAGTCACGGCGCAGGCGGCACATATTGTGGCCATCAACATGGCCTCATTGACCTACATGATGGCCACCGGCATCGCGGCGGCGGGAGGAATTCTAGTGGGCGCGGACATCGGCGAGCGGAATCGTCCAGGCATTTTCACTTCGGGAAACGCGGCATTGGTACTATCCATTGTGTTTATGGGCGTATGCGCGTTGGTGTTTTTCTTTGGTAAAGATATTTTAGTACGTGGCTACACCCAAGAAGCTTCAGTAATCGCAATTGCGGTAACCCTTGTCGTTTGGGGCGCGATCTTTCAGTTATTTGATGGCATCCAAGCGGTTTCATTGGGTTTACTTCGTGGCCTTCAGGATGTCAACATCCCTACCGGAATCACCATTTTCTCCTATTGGGGAATCGGTATTCCACTCTCCTACTTCATCGGCATTTACCAAGGCGTAGGCGCCGTGGGCATCTGGATGGGCCTAACGGCTAGTTTGATTTGCTCCTCGGTCTTGCTTTCCTGGCGGTTTTATGCGCGAGCGAAAACGATCGATCTAGAGGCATTGACGGTGGATTAGACTGTAGAGGTAAGACGCTAGACGTTGGACCCTTGACGCTGGACGTCGGAAAATTCTAATCATAAAATTATAACCCCAGGTTTTAACCTGGGGAAACAAAAAAAGACGCGATTCCTAAGGTCTTTTTTACATATCGTCTAACGTCCAACGTCTAGAGTCTAGCTAGCGTCAGCTAGCTGTGAATCGACCTTTTCGCCGTTGCAGCCAAGCAAGCCTCTTTCAAAGCTTCCGTATACGTAGGATGCGCATGTGACATACGCGCTACATCTTCAGCCGAAGCGCGGTATTCCATAGCGACCACCGCTTCCGCGATGATGTCCGCCGCACGAGCGCCAATGATATGGACACCTAAAATTTCATCGGTTGTTGCATCCGCCAACACTTTCGCCAAACCATCCACATCTCCCGATGCAATCGATCGACCCAAAGCTTTGAATGGGAATGAACCTTCTTTGTAAGCGATACCTGCCGCTTTCAATTCTTGTTCCGTCTTGCCTACCGAAGCCACTTCTGGCCAAGTGTAAACAACGCCTGGAATTAAATTATAATTGATATGTGGCTTTTGGCCTGCAATAACTTCCGCTACTAAGGTTCCCTCTTCCTCTGCTTTGTGTGCAAGCATCGCTCCACGAACCACATCACCAATCGCATAGATACCCGGAACTGATGTTTGAAGCGTATGCTCATCTACCGCAATCCGACCACGCTCATCGGCCGTTAAACCCGCCGCAGCTAAGTTTAAACCATCCGTGTACGGTCGGCGACCGATACACACCAAGCAATAATCTCCTTTAATCTCGACTTCCTTACCCGACGCATCTTGTGCTTTCACCGTCACTTCTTTCCCCTTCACCGATGCACCCGTCACTTTGTGGGACAAGTAAAAATCAGCGCCTAATTTGGCAATCGACTTTTGCAATTCCTTGCCCATCGACTTGTCCATCGTGGCAATCATGCTATCCGCAAATTCCACAAAGGAAACTTTTGATCCTAAACGTGCGTAAACAGATCCTAATTCAGCGCCGATTACCCCTGCTCCGATCACGATTAAGTGCTTCGGAACTTCCTTCATTTTCAAGGCTTCGGTCGACGTGATAATACGCTCTTTGTCCACCGGAATGAACGGAAGGATCGTAGGCTTAGAACCTGTCGCTATCACAATATTCTTTCCAGCAATCACCTCCGAAGAACCATCTTCTTTGGTCACTTTAACCGTTTTTGCTGAATCAAATGATCCCAAACCATGGAAAGTCGTGATCTTATTTTTCTTCATCAAATACGCAATACCTGCATTCAAATTCGAAACCACACCCGCTTTGCGTTTGATCATTTGGTCCATATTGACCTTCGGTTTTGAAATATCAATTCCATGATCTTGGAAGGTATGCACCGCATTGTGGTAGTGCTCGGAGGAGTCCAACAATGCTTTCGAAGGAATACATCCTACGTTCAAACACGTTCCACCCATCACGGCATATTTCTCCACGATGGCCACTTTGAAACCCAATTGGGCCGAACGGATAGCCGAAACATATCCTCCAGGACCCGAACCAATTACGACAACATCAAATTCTTGCATAAGGCGATTGAAAGCGAATAGGCCCCGCAAGGCCTATTCTAGTCATTAAATATCTAATAATAAACGAGCTGGATCCTCTATTAGTTGCTTCAAGCGAACTAAGAAACTCACCGACTCCCGGCCATCGATGATGCGGTGATCATACGATAATGCTAAATACATAATTGGACGAACAACGATTTGACCGTCAACGACCACCGCGCGCTCTACGATATTGTGCATACCTAAAATCGCTACTTGTGGTGCATTGATGATTGGCGTGGAAAGCATCGAACCAAATACCCCACCATTCGTGATCGTAAATGTTCCGCCGCTCATTTCTTCCAAACTCAATTTATTCTCACGTGCTTTTCCGGCTAAACGAACCACTTCAGTTTCGATGCCCGCTAATGACAAGTTCTCTGCTGAACGAATCACCGGAACAACCAAACCTTTTGGTGCAGAAACCGCAATCGAAATATCGCAATAATCGTGGAACACGATTTCATCGCCATCGATCTTCGCATTTACCGAAGGGTATTCCTTCAAGGCCACGCAAACCGCTTTCGTAAAGAAAGACATAAAGCCTAAGCCCACGCCATGTTTCTCCTTGAATTTATCTTTGTATTTTCCACGTAAATCCATGATTGGCTTCATGTCCACCTCGTTGAAGGTTGTCAACATCGCCGTTTCATTTTTCACAGCCACCAAACGACGGGCCACTGTTTTACGCAATGAACTCATTTTCTCACGACGTGTTCCGCCTTGTGCTACGACTGGTGCAGAAGCCGATACCGGGGTAGCAGCAACTGGTTTCGAAGCTGCTACGGCATCTTCTTTGGTAATACGTCCACCCACACCTGAACCCGAAACCGATGCTGCCGCAATTCCTTTTTCATCTAATATTTTTGCTGCTGCTGGAGATGGATGACCTGCTGCATACGTTGCATCTGAAACAGCCGCTGCTGCTGGAGCCGCTGCCGCTGGAGCTGGTGCCGCCGCTGGTGCTGCTGCTACGGAACCACCTACGGTGATTTTGGCCAACAAGCCTCCAATCGGAACAACAGAACCTGGTTGGGCAATTACCTCTAAAATACCCGATGATTCAGCTGGTAATTCGAAGGTCGCTTTGTCCGACTCTAATTCACAAATTACTTCATCCAAGCTAACAACATCTCCTGTTTTCTTATTCCAAACCGAAACGGTTACTTCGGCAATCGACTCACCTACTGCGGGAACTTTAACTTCCAAAACGGTCGTAGGTCCTGCTGCCGGAGCCGGCGCTGCTGCTGGCGCTGGTACAGCTACTACTGCTGGAGCTGCGTCAGCTACGGTAACCGATGCTGTCGCACCGCCCGCCTCAATCGTGCAAATTACTGCACCGATCGGCAAAACATCGCCTTCTTTTGCCACAATGTGCAAAATACCTTCAGCCTCAGCTGGCAATTCAAACGTAGCTTTGTCCGACTCGAGTTCGCACAATACCTCATCCAATTTCACGTGATCGCCTTCTTTTTTGTTCCAAGTGGCAACCGTTACTTCCGTGATTGACTCGCCCACCGCGGGCACTTTCATTTCTATAGCCATAATATTCGATTATTCAAATGCTCTGTTTATCAATGCTGCCTGCTCCTCGCCATGCACCTTCAAGAATCCTGTCGCCGGTGAGGCCGATTTCTTACGTGCGACTAATTTGGCAAAACGTGCCCAACCAAACTCGCGGATCACATACGACCAATAGCCCATGTTTTCCGGTTCTTCTTGCACGTAGAAAATTTCAGCCGATTTATATTTTGCCAATTCCGCTTCCACTTGCTTCGTTGGGAATGGATGCAATTGCTCCAAACGGATAATCGCCACATCCTTACGCTTATCTTTTTCTTGACGATCCATCAAGTCAAAATATACTTTACCTGAGCAGATCAACACGCGTTTTACTTTCGCTTTATCTGCATAGTCATCCCCAATCACCTCTTGGAACGAACCTTTCGTAAAGGCTTCCAATTTCGAAACTACTTTCGGATGACGGAAAATTGACTTAGGCGACATCACCACGAGTGGCTTACGGAACTCCCAAGTTAATTGGCGGCGCAACGCATGGAAAATATTCGCCGGCGTTGTCAAATTCGCAATGACCATGTTATTCTCCGCGGCCAACTGCAAGAAACGCTCTGGACGGGCATTCGAGTGCTCCGGTCCTTGACCTTCATAGCCATGTGGCAACAACATAACCAACCCGTTTTGTGTCCCCCACTTTGATTCGTGTGAACATATAAATTGGTCAATCATCGTCTGCGCACCATTGGCGAAATCACCAAACTGCGCTTCCCAGATAACCAAGGCATTCGGATTCGCTAAGGCATAACCAAATTCATAGCCTAGAACGCCGTATTCCGACAATAATGAATTATAGATTTGTGCCTCCTCCTCTTGTTTATCTGAAATATGATTTAACGAACTGTAATTTTCATTGGTATTGGCATCGTGCAATACCGCATGGCGGTGCGAGAATGTACCACGTTGGACATCTTGTCCCGACAAACGTACCGCTTTGCCTTCGACTAATAAAGAACCATAGGCTAACAACTCAGCCGTAGCCCAGTTTAATTCGCCTTTTTCGAAGAATACCTTGCGGTCGGCAATTACTTTTTCAATTTGCTTCAAGGCAACAAAACCCTTTGGCAACGTCGTAATCGCTTTGGCTACTTGGTCTACTACTGCTTGAGAAATGGCCGTTTTAGGCGATTTTTCGAAGTCTTTTTCGGTTGAGTAGCGCAATGCCGACCACGCATTATCTAATTTCAAAGGAATGTATGGAGGGCGAACTTTTTGTTTGACCAAATCCAAGCGCGCTTGTAGTTCTGCCTTAAATGCAGCATCCATTTGCTCGGCTAATTTCGCCTCAATTTCACCCTGCTTGATTAATTTCTGAATGTAAATTTCGCGCGGATTTGGATGATTGGTGATATTGGCATACAACGTAGGCTGCGTGAAACGCGGCTCATCTGACTCATTATGACCATTCCGACGGTAACAAACCATATCCACAAATACATCCCGACCAAATTCCTGACGAAATTCTGCAGCGATACGCGACACGAAAACCACCGCTTCTGGATCATCTCCATTTACGTGAAATACCGGTGCATCGATAATCTTAGCGACATCCGTGCAATAAATCGAGGAACGCGCATCTTCAAAATCGGTGGTAAAACCTACTTGGTTATTAATCACAAAGTGGATTGTTCCACCGGTTGAATACCCTTTCAATTTCGCCATTTGCGTCACTTCGTACACGATACCTTGACCGGCAACCGCAGCATCTCCGTGAATCAAAATCGGCATTACTTTCGAATAATCGCCATTGTAATGGGCGTCAGCACTTGCCCGACAGAAACCTTCTACTAATGGATTTACCGCCTCAAGGTGGGATGGATTGGGTGCTAATTTCAATGAAATTTCGCTACCGTTTGGTGAAATATGCTTCGAAGAATAGCCTAAGTGATATTTTACGTCACCATCGCCATGAATTTCATTGGGCACATTTCCTTCGAAACCATCAAAAATTGATTCGTAGGATTTGTGCATGATGTTGGCCAACACGTTCAAACGACCGCGGTGCGCCATACCAATCATCGCTTCCTTCACGCCCAAATCCGCAGATTTGTTGATGATTGCATCCAAACCCGCAATGGTAGATTCACCACCTTCAAGTCCGAAGCGCTTTTGGCCTAAATATTTTGTACCAAGGAAATTCTCGAAAACGACTGCTTCGTTTAATTTCTCTAGGATATGTTTTTTCTTTTCAAGGGTTGGGTTGAAAGCCAAAGCTTCCTTTTCAATCTTATTGCGCAACCATTCCTTCGTATCCACCTCGCGGATGTATGAATATTCAAACCCGATGGTGCCTGCATAGATTTTATGTAAGGCGTCTTGAATTTGACGCAACGTAGATGGCCCGATTCCTAGGAAAGTACCTGCTTGGAAAACGGTATCTAAATCAGCATCTGACAGCGCATAATCGGTTAAAGCCAAACGAGGCTTGCGATCCACTCGCACGCGAACAGGATTTGTATTTGACAATAAATGTCCACGCGAGCGAAAAGCTTTGATTAATGAAATCACGGCCATTTCTTTGTGGACATGACCTGAATCTGCAGATGCAGCACCGAAAGGCGCACCTTCACCTAACCAGGTTTGTGAAAAATCGAATCCCTTGAAGAAATCTCTCCAAGAGTTGTCTACGGAATTAGGGTCTTGTTTGTAGTTTTCATACAGGTCGGCAATGACCTGTGTATCTGCATTCGCAACGTAGGAAAATGGATCCATAATGTAAAATTCTAGCCGGTGACTAGAAAAAGTTTCAAACGTTATTGATTTGGTTAAGCACGCGTGTTTATCTCTGAAAAAAATCCCCGCAATTTACTATACTCTTTTGTATTTATTTCTAAAAAATTGGGTTTTTTACCATATTAAGGCACGAATTTCTTTCGAAAAAACTCAATTATATCGTGATGAAAAAAAATCTTTATTTATTTCAATAATATCCTCTTAAAGTCAAAATAATTTCCTACTTCCTTAGGGCCTAAACTCGGCAATTTTTCCATTCCCGGTATCGATCTCATAGCGAAGAAAAATTTGATGAAATCCTGAGGCTACGCCTGAGGGAGTAGGTATGCTGACTGCCATTTGTTTTCCCAGGAGATCATACGCATAACCGACCCGAAAATTTCGTCCAAGTGCTACTTCTGCGCTGACTAATAGGGCTGCATCACCGAATTCGGATCCGGTTCCTTGATACCATAAGCCGGCGCCCACTTTCTCATGCCACCACACTGTTGCGTGCGCGTCTACTTTTGTTTCACCCGATGCGAATCGAATCACGGATCCGAATTTGGTGGTAAAAGAATCATCTAAATTCATGGTATAGGTAGCACGAACATAGGTGGGTGCCTCGCGGGTGGGTTTACTGACCCCTAAAATAAGTTGCTCGTGCGTATAAATTAATCCAAGTCCAAAGCTGCTTCGCAAAACAGCGGTACCGGTTTTATCTAAAATAGGATATTGATCTATCCCTACTTGTCCTCCGAAACGCAGAGTATTCCCCCTTCCCCAATCGAGAGCATACGATCCGACGGCCGATAAACCGAGGTTGGCCGCCAGTCTACCTTGTGGCAACAAATAGGATTGGTCGGTATTATAAGCCAAAAACCCAATCCCGCCTTTTCCTTGTGCGATGGGCATGTCGAAGCTAAAATATTGTTGGGATGATCCCCCGAAATTTTGTTGGAACAGTGGTTTTTTGCGATAAATACCGGTTATTGACGCCACACCCCGTAGGCCGGCTTCCGCAGGATTAATCCCCATGGGAATAAATGGATACACCATTCGCAGGGATTCTTGTTGGCCTAACGCCACCTGCACCATCAATACGAGGAAAATAATTTTTTTCATAAAATCTGACAATATGACATTTCCAATTGGCTTGGAATATCATTTGATAACTAGCAGTTCAAATTTATGATTTTTAATCTCAATTAAACATGAAAGAAACAGGTAACATCTCCATTCACACCGAGAATATTTTTCCAATCATCAAAAAATTTCTCTATTCGGACCACGAGATTTTCCTTCGTGAGTTGGTTTCCAACGCAGTAGACGCCACCCAAAAAATCAAACGCTTGAGTTCTATTGGTGAATTCAATGGTGATTTGGGTGAGTTAAAAGTTAAGGTAAGCTTCGACAAAGACAAGAAGACAATCACGATTTCAGATAATGGAATCGGTATGACGGCCGAAGAAATTAAAAAATACATCAATCAAATTGCGTTCTCTGGCGCCACAGAATTTGTGGAGAAATACAAGGACCAGGGCGATGACAAAGGAATCATCGGTCATTTTGGCTTAGGCTTTTATTCCGCATTTATGGTTTCAAAAGAAGTTGAAATCATATCAAAATCGTATCAAGATGGCGCCGAGGCGGCACGTTGGATTTGCGACGGTTCCACTGAATATTCCATCGCATCTGCGAAAAAGAAGACGCGCGGAACGGACATCATCTTGCACATTGCGGAAGATTCAGAGGAGTTTTTAGAGGAGTACCGATTGAAATCAATTTTAGATAAGTATGGTAAGTTTTTACCCATGCCGATTGAGTTTCAAGAGAAAATCATCAACAACCCAAGTCCGATTTGGACCAAATCCCCTGCTGATTTAACGGATGAAGATTACTTGCAATTCTATGACGAATTGTACCCAATGCAAGAAAAACCGTTGTTTTGGATTCACTTGAACGTTGATTATCCATTTAATTTAACGGGTATTTTGTATTTCCCGAAAGTGAAGAATGAGATGCAATTGCAGCGTGAGAAGATTCAGTTGTACAGTCGGCAAGTATTCATCACCGACGAAGTCAAAGACATCGTTCCTGAATTCTTAATGTTGTTGCACGGGGTCATCGATTCACCCGATATTCCTTTGAACGTATCGCGTTCATTCTTGCAGGCGGATTCGAATGTAAAGAAAATCAACTCGTACATCACAAAGAAAGTAGCCGATAAATTGGCCGAATTATTCAAGTCGGATCGTGCGGCGTTTGAGGAGAAATTTACCAACATTGGCCTATTCATCAAATACGGTATGATTTCCGACGAGAAATTCATGGAGAAAGCCAAAGATTTCTGTTTGGTGCAAGATATCGCTGGCAAGTATTTCACGCTAGATGAATATGCGGAGGAAGTTCAGGCGGCACAGACCGACAAAGACGGCAATAAAGTGTATTTATATACGACGGATGTTCAGCAACAAGATGCTTTTATTCAGTCCGCCACTCAAAAAGGCTATTCAATAATCCGTTTAGATTCGTTGATTGACAGCCATTTTATTCAAGGGATGGAAGCCAAATTGGAAAAAACACAGTGGAAACGTGTGGATGCGGATCGCATTGAAAAGTTGATCGACACTGGTATCAATCTGGAAGCAATTCTGAGTGATGCGCAAAAAGAATCCGTAAAAAAGGTTTTCGAAGAAACCTTAAATGACAAACAAAAAGTCGTGGCGGTGGAAGCGATGTCTCCAGACGAATTGCCCGCAATTGTAACGCAAAATGAATTCATGCGCCGCATGAGTGAAATGTCGAAGAATGGCGGTGGCGGTATGAGCATGTTTGGTGCGATGCCTACGACCTATAACATCACGGTCAATGCGAATCACCCCTTGATCAGCAAATTAGCTGAGCTTACTTCGGAGGAAGAGCAAAAAGCGTTAGCGAAGCAAATCTCGGATTTGGCGCTCTTGTCGCAGAATTTGTTGACAGGTGCTGATTTGACGGCGTTTATTAAACGAACCATTGCGAAGCAATAAATTAGACGCTGGACGTTAGACGTTAGACGCTAGACGTTGGACGTTGGGAATTAGACGCTGGACATTAGACGCTGGACGTCAGACATTGGACGTTAGAAAAATTGTCAGGTCTAATGTCCGACGTCTAATGTCTGAAGTCTAATAAAAAATCCCTGGCCGAAAGACCAGGGATTTTTTATTTACATACCCTTACGAACAATTAATTTCTTGGTGGCGACGGATCGACCATCGATCGTCAATTGGTACATATACATACCGTTATTAAAATCACGCATCGGAATTCGTGCGGAACGCTGATCACGTTCTAAGGTAATTTCTTTTATTTCTTGACCTAAAATGTTGTAGAAGGTAAGCTTAACATCTTGGACACCCGCGTTGATCTGAAAATCAATTTCCGCATAATCAACGGCCGGATTGGGATATAAATGAGAAACTTGAACACGATCATTGACAAATAAATAATTCTCACCTGACTTTGCTGCTTGCGCCTGTGCAGGCTTAGCTGCGATCAAAAGACCTAGCACCAATAACCCTAAAAGTAAAAAGCGTTTGTTCATCGTAGAATTTCTAAAACGAAAATAGGGATACTTTATTGCAATGCAAAAAAGGAAAAGGCTAAACAGGCCATTTACAGGATAAAAGGACAAATTTTAAGGTTTTTTAACAGTACGCACCCGGTCTAGGAGTATCGGCAAGGTGATAATTTCCTTTTCGCGCCAATTAAACCCATCTAAATATTCGAGTTCCTCTTTCCACTCTTTAGGAGGCGCAAATTTGGCTTCAGGCTTGGTAATAAAGGCAATACGCTTCACTTTATTATCATCGAAAAAAATGTTCATCCGGCTGCATTCAACGCGATTTAGTCCCGTAGTGACTTGTTTGTCGTCCATCACATAATAAACACTTTCTCCATTTCCATCCACTTGCACGCGCTTTAATTTAGAATCATCTGCAAAATGAACCCAGACTTTTCGGCCTTTAATTTGATTATAATGAGCAACAGAGTCTTTGGTAATAATAAATGAATGACCTCTTAAGCGCATCTCGCGCAGCTTTTGATTCATCATAAATAATGACATGGAATCCGCTTGCATCTGCGAGCCATTGGCCCAAAGAATCGGCTTTTGGTAAAAATGAATGGTCGAATCCTTCACATCATATCCGAGCGAATCACATTTACCCGAAAGGTCCGATTTATAAATCAGCACATTTTTATACGCAAATAGTTTCCGGATCGAATCTTTCTCAATACTGACGGACACCAAGGTATCCGCCGTCAAAAACAAGGTGTCATTCTCCAAAATATTCTTCATTAGCGCGTGGCCAAACACACGGGTCACACCCGACTTCCCCGCATAACGCCCATGATCCCCCGTCAAAATCACCTTTTCTTTTTGGCTCAAAAACTCCACATTTCCGCGTGCCACCCCAATCTGCGTGGGACTATCATAGAAAAGTGTATCAGCCGATAAAATATATTCGGCAGTACGCGCGGTAGACCGACCGGTAAAATTGGAGACTTTAGTTTGCATATTATAAAAGCCCGCGGTCGTCGTAACTGTATCTTTTTTGGTAATTATCTCTGTAGGACAAATAAAATAAGCCTCTTTGGACGCCGTATTATAGCGCAAAGAATCAGCCCGAACAAGCCCGCCTTCTTTGTCAACGACACGGACCTTTTCCTTAAATAAAAAGTTTTTCGTCACCGTATTGTAGAAGCCTTCGCGGCTTGTCAACGTAGATTTCTTGTCAATAATCTTCGCCCCCGTATGGTAAATGGCCATGCGCGAATTCATGTCATAATCCAGTTTGTTGGTCGTTAAAATTATGGTATGATCATCCAACTTCACGCGCCCAGTCATAAAGGCTTGTCGGCTATCGCCATTATAAATCGCCGTATCGCCAAGTATCGTCACCGTATCCGCTTGCACAATTTTAACGTGTCCATACGCCTCAACATTATTGGTTGTGCTATTTAAAACCGCTTGATCACAACTTAATAAGGTCGTTCCTTGACGCAATTGCACATGTCCAATCAACGTTTTGCGCATGATTAATTCTTGTTGGACCCCATTCAAACTATCCGCCCGAATGACTTCCAATTGACTTTGCGCCTGCAGGATTGCAGGGAACATCAACAAGAAAAGCAGGAATATTCGGTATCTTTGCCGCATAGTAAAGTTTGAACGCGCAATTTACCAATTTTATGCTGGAAGATTTCATCCAATTTATCCAAAAAGAGAATTTATTTAAACCGGAAGATAAAATCCTTGTGGCCGTAAGTGGCGGGATTGATTCGGTGGTTTTGGCTAAATTATTTGCCCAAGCCAAATTTAATTTTGGCATTGCTCACGTGAATTTCAGCTTGCGTGGCGAGGAGTCGATTGCGGATGAGGTGTTCGTCAAAAAGTTTGCCAAAACCCTGAAAGTCTCCTATCATTCCATCGTTTTTGATACAAAAGCCTTCGCAGAAAAAGAAAAGATTTCGACCCAAATGGCCGCGCGCTTATTGCGTTACAATTGGTTCGAAGAAATTAGACATCAAGAAGGATACGCATACATCGCTACGGCGCACCACCTGATGGATAGCGCGGAAACGGTACTCATAAACCTGACACGCGGCAGTGGATTAGCTGGTTTTCACGGCATACCTCTTAAAAATGGGCACGTGATTCGTCCTTTGGCCTTTGCTACACAAGAGCAAATTTTTGATTTGGTAGTTGCGAATCGGATGGCTTGGCGGGAAGATTCATCCAACGAATCCACGAAGTACCAACGCAATTTCATTCGCCACGAAATTGTTCCCAAGTTTCAGGAAATGAATCCATCATTCGATCGGACCTTGGCCCAAACGAGTGCGCGCATTCGAGCTGTCGAAGATTGGATTTCAGATGAATTTGACGCCTGGAAATCTACTAATTGTACCACAGATACTTCAAGTAATCAGTTCGTCAAATTAGCCGAATTAACGTCCAAGGAGAAAGTCATGCAACAACGCTGGTTGCAGGAATTACATTTTCATCCGGATCAAATCGAACAAATTATTCAGCACCCTGCCGACAAAGTAGGCAAGATTTTCGAATCACCTTTGTTTACCTTGAACATAGATCGGGCGCAATGGGTGATCAGTCCGAAAGATCAATCCGAGTTTAAGCCGATTCTTATTCAAGAAGAGGACGAAGATATTCAAGTAGGGAATAAAATGCTGCACATTTATGTGGAAGAAAAAACACCTGATTTCAAAGTGCCTACCGATCCGAATATTGCGTGTTTAGACGCAGATAGCCTTACTTTTCCGTTGGAGATTCGCAAAGCACAGGAAGGCGATTGGTTCTGCCCACTGGGTATGAATAGCAAAAAATTGATTTCAGATTTTTTAACGGACAAAAAGGTACCGGTGAATTTGAAAAAGACGACAAACTTATTGCTTAGTAAAGGTTCAGTTGCCTGGATAGTTGGGCAGCGAATTGACAACCGATTTAAAGTAAGTGAAAAGACCGAAACGGTCATAATTTTCGAAATCAAATAACTTATAACCACCTACCTTTGGCAAACCTTGGAGGATTGCCAAAGGTAAGGGGGAAAAAGATCTTTTGGGAGTAAAAAACTGATATTCTATCGAATCAGTTTCCGATACATTTCCGTGCGAATCGGATCCAATAAACTCAAATAAGCAAAGGCCTGCTGCCGTTCAGAAGGCGACGCCTCATCCATAATAGAAAAAATCTCATCCGATTTGGAATCGAAAAACACGCGGATGGACGCAGCACCCGGCCGAACTTGATTGATCTGACGAATCTGCGTCAGCAACTCCAATATCCCTTTCCGCGCATCATCGGGCTTATCCTTAAACGCATCTAAATGAATGCGATGGTACGTATAATAAACCTCACGCAACCCTTGCATTTGTTGGTTCAGCAAACCTTCCGCAATCGCAACCCGCGATCGTATGTCATTCATAGTTCCCCAGCCAGAACCTGAATTTTGGGCGAGGTTAGTTAAATTCGTCAACTTCTGAACAAAAAAATCACCGCCACGTAAACCCATCGAATCGTAATGATACGCTAGGGATAGGTTCGCGTAATAGGCCAACATCGAACTAAAATTATCCATATAACTATTATCGTTATAGGTGATTGGCGTTCCAGTCAGGTATTTGAAATTAAAATTCTTGTCGATGACATTTAAAATCACCGTCTCATACGAAGTGCCAAAAACAGGCCGCAAAACTTGCAAACGCGCATTGGCCTCAAAGTCTCCTTGTGAGCTGGCTTTCGTCAACAATAAATTAAGATTCACCTTAACTTTTTCCTCAGGAGAAAAAACGTCATTAGACCAACGTCTACTCGATAAAAATTCTTGGATGGTACGCTGCAACTCCGCATAAATCTGGGACGTGCCGCGTTGCTGGTCGAGCTGAATTTGCTCCGTGTTAATTGTCACAGAAACTTCAAGTTCTTGGGCACTTAGCACCCAAGAACCAAAGCATAAAATACTTACTAGAAAAGCGCGGAAAGATTTCATATTGAAATCAAACGAAGAAAAATTAGTTTCCGTCTGTAGATTCCTCGCGTGATCTGTAATCAATCTTGTCAGCCAAAAACTCATCAATCGCTAAAGCGCTTGGTTTAGGCATACGCTCATAATATTTTGAAATTTCGATCTGCTCACGGTTCTCAAAAATCTCTTCCAAGTTATCAACCGAAGAAGCAAACTCCGACAATTTGCCAGACAATTCCTCTTTCATTTTGCTTGAAATTTGACGCGCACGCTGGCCAATAATCGAAATTGACTCATACGTATTCCCCGTCTTAATAGCAATTTTATCTACATCACGCGTAATGATGGATGGATTTGTTTGGATCTTAGACATCTCGTTAATTTTAAATTAAGGTTGCAAAAATAAAGTATTTTTTCGAATAAAACTATTGTGGACTCGTCGTCACTTTCGACGTATTCGACTGCTTTTTCTCTTGCAAAGCTTTCTGCTCCGCCTCCAAAGCTGTCAAACGAGCCACTTCCTTCAAACTAGTCGTGTACATCTTTTCAGATAACTTCAAATAAGCACTACTAGGATATTTGTCAATTAATTCTAAATAGAATTTAATTGCATCTCCATAACGTTCCCGCTGCCTCGACTCAATCGTACTCTCCGCCAAATCAAATTGCGAAATGACCTTTAAATACGCGATTTCTTCACTGTAATCTGAATCCGGAAAATCACGTTGGAAATTCGTAATCTCAATCACCGAAGACTTCAACGACAAAATATTAAACGGCGATGTCTTATAGTACAATTTCGCCTTCTCATACGCTTTGCGCTCCAGCTTCTTACGCAAATCCTTAATCATCTGCGTACACTCATCCTTATACTTGGTCTCCGGATAATTATTTAAATAACCCTGCAACTCATTAATGGCTGCCAAAGTCCCCGTTTGGTCCAAATTGAAATTCGGAGAGTCTTTGTAGAGGGAAAATGCCGACATATATATCGCCTCCTCCGCAAATTCGCTACGAGAAAAAACTTCGGCAAATTTCTTAAAATGAGAATTTGCAACCGCGTAATTACTCAAATTAAAGTCACAATAAGCTTGATAAAATGTAGCCAATTCCTGCGTCGAATCCCCTTTTAATACAGGTAGAATCTCATCAAATAAAATTCCAGCCTTATCAAATTCCTTCTTCTTATAGTACTCCATCGCAGCCTTATACTTCACAGGAACACTGGCACTTTTTCTGAATTTCTCAAACTTACCGCATGAACTCAACCCGATCACTGCGATTAAAACAACCAATAAATAATTTTTTAACTTCATAAGCGCGCAAATATAAGGATTAATTACGACTAAATTGTAAATGATACAACGTCGAATATAAGCCTCCCTGATTCAATAACTCTTCATGATTTCCCCGTTCTTTAATTTCCCCTTTATCCATCACCAATATCTGATTCGAATTCCGAATCGTCGACAATCGATGTGCAATAACCACCGCTGTGCGCCCCTTCATCAAGGTCGCAATGGCTCGTTGGATCATCACCTCCGACTCCGAATCAACGGATGACGTCGCTTCATCCAACACAATAATCTTCGGATTGCGTACCATCGCTCGCACAAACGAAATCAATTGACGCTGCCCCACACTTAACGTTGCCCCACGCTCCATTACCTCATAGGCATAGCCACCAGGTAAACTCATGATAAAATCATGTACACCCACTGCCTTAGCCGCCTCTTCCATCTTTTCCTGCGTTATCCGCACATCACCCAAATGAATATTATAAGCAATCGATGAACTAAATAAAAATACATCCTGCAACACAACCGCAATATTCTCCCGCAAACTTTCAATCTCATAATCCGGTAAAGCAACCCCATCAATCTCAATGACGCCCTGTTGGCAATCATACATACGGGCCAACAACCCTATTATGGACGATTTTCCAGCGCCAGTAGCGCCCACAATCGCAATGGTTTTTCCAGCCGGAACAGTAAAATCAACGTGCTTAACAACCCATTCAGGCTCTTGGTACGCAAAACTTACCTCGGTAAATTTAATTTCACCACGTACTTCATCAGCCAATACAGACCCATTATTTTGGATGTAATCCGTCGAGTCCAACAAAGTCAAAATCCGCTCCGTTGACACAATCCCCATCTGAAGCGTATTAAACCGATCCGCTAGCATCCGAATCGGACGGAAAAATAAATTTATGAACATCACAAACGCCGTAAGCGTCCCTAAAGTTATCTCCTCACGTAAAATATACGTTGACGCCATCCAAACCACAAACCCTGAACCCACCGCCGAAATCACATCCGCCACGGGAAAATAAACCGAATAAGCCAAAATCCCCTTAATATTTGCATCGCGATGCGCTTGATTAATCACATTGAATTTAGCCAGCTCTCGCTTCTCCGCATGAAACAACTGCACAACCATCATCCCAGAAATATGCTCCTGTACAAAGGAATTCAAATTAGCAACCGCTAAACGAACCTCATTAAATGACTTTTTGATATACTCCTTAAAGACATACGTCGAGAAAAACATGAAGGGCAAGGTGGCTAAAATCACGCATGTCAACCGCCAATCTGTGTAAAACATGACCCCAATAATCAAAAATAATTGAAGCAAATCTCCAGCAATCGAAGCTAAACCCTCTGAAAACACATCGTTCAAAGTTTCTATGTCCGATACCGTACGAGTTACCAAACGACCAATCGGAGTGGCGTCAAAAAAAGCTAAACGCAAATGGACAATTTTAGCGTATAACTGAACACGGATATCACGAATGACCGTTTGGCCTAAAAAGCCCGCTAAATAACTCGTTGAAAATTGAAGGGAAGTTTGTACCAATAACACAAGAATCATCAGCATAAATTGCTGCAACAACTCCGCCATGTGCCCCAAACTCACATAGTTGTCTAATGTGAATCGAATCATCAACGGAATCACAGGCGAAACACAAGCTGTCCCTAAAATCAATAATACCAAAAACCAAAAACGTAATTTATACGGCTGGATAAAGCCATAGATCCTGCGAATGATATGCCAGTCAATAATCTTGCCAATCTCCTTTTCGTTCATTTAGTTTCAGTTGGCATCGCTGCACACGTCCCACAGCCTTTGGCACATTGACCAGCCGACTTACCCCAAAACTGTTGATAAACTAGTCGGCCTAAATACACCAAAGCTCCCAAAAAAATCAGCGCAATAATTACGGTTTCCATTTTGATTGTAGTATGCGTAAAAATTCATCAAAAATGGGCCCAGCCCCAATAATCTCCCCACTAAAAATCACCTCATCCCCACCCGAAAAATTCGTCACAGATCCACCCGCCTCTTCGATAATAATTTTTCCTGCCGCCACATCCCATGGTTTTAGATTTGCCTCAAAAAAGCCCTCAAAACGACCACATGCGGTGTACGCCAAGTCGATTGCCGCAGCACCCATCCGACGTAAACCATGACTTTTTTGCATAAGTTCCTTTAGCAAAGTTAAATATTGATCCTGATAAGAAAAATCATAATACGGAAAACCTGTTGCTAACAAGCTCCGACTTACCTGATTTTGATCTGAAACATGAATAGGTCGATCATTCAAAAAAGCCCCAATCCCCTTCGCAGCGTAAAATAATTCATCCCGATTAGGCTCATAAATCAACCCCAATATCGGCTGTTTCTGATAAATCAAACCCACCGAAACCGCATAAATAGGCAGTCGATGCAAGAAATTTGTCGTACCATCTAACGGATCAATCACCCAATAGTAGCCATCACCCACCTCACTATAATCTGAGGCCGACTCCTCTGCCACAAATCCAGCTTCCGGAAAAACCCTTCCCAAGCCCTCTTTTAGCCGTTTTTCAGCCGTCTGGTCCACATAGGAAACCAAATCGTTCGTTCCCTTATATTGAATATCCTCCTGCCCGATGTCATTCACCACCGACTGAATCCAGCGCCCCGTTTCCAAGACTACCGGCTTCGATAAGTTTAGCAAGTTGGCCAGATCCAACATATCTACTTAGGTTGCAAGGCCAACCAATCCGCAAGGATTTGTTGGGTTTCTTTTAGGTATGCATCTTTGGCATGTTTATCTGCCGCGTTCTCCTTCTTGTCTTTGTCGGCAGTCGACTCCTCCGCTCCACCCAGCGCATCCATCACCGCCTGAGACTCATCCGGTTTTTTCTTTTGCTCATCCAATTCCTTCTTCCGCTTTTCCATATTCAATGAAATGGAATTGGTCTCTTTGATTTTTTTCCAACGCTCAAAATCGGCCCGCAACTTGATCAAGTCCGGCTTCGTTTTTAACCGTGTCGCATATGCCGCTTGCATTTTACCTAATACAGTAGGCACAACATTGTTCGTAGGCTGATAGCTCGTTGATGCAATCATATCCCAAGGCAATGCACTTGGCTGGGAACTTTCGCCAAACTCCTCCGCAGAGAAAGCTGATGGTAACGCAAAATCCGGACTCACTCCTTTATGCTGCGTCGAACTACCATTTACACGGTAAAACTTCTCCAACGTTATTTTCAGTTGGCCCGCAGGCTCCTTCCCATCCCCTAAATAATTATCTAAGTCCACCACGGATTGAACCGTACCTTTTCCATAAGACTGTTCTCCCACAATAATTCCACGTTTGTAATCTTGTATGGCAGCGGCAAAAATCTCGGAGGCAGAAGCTGAAAAGCGATTAATCATGATAACTAATGGACCGGCATACACTTGTTCGATATCGCGATCTACTTCTTGCGAAATCTTACCGTCGGCCTGCTTGCGCTGAACAACTGGCCCTTTGGTAATAAATAAACCCGTCAAATCGACGGCTTCAATTAAGGAGCCACCCCCATTATTTCGCAAATCAATCACTACGCCGTCGACGCCCGATTGCTTAAAAGCCGTTAAAAACTTACGGACATCCGAGGTAGTTGAATTAAAATCAGCCTCACGCTTACGCGCTCCCTCGAAATCCCGGTAGAACATGGGAATGGTAATCAAACCAACCTTCACATTTTTATCTCCCTGTTTGAAATTCAATACCTCTTGTTTCGCTTTTTGCTCTTCAATTTTGATTTTCTCACGCACGATGCGTACCTCCGAAGTTGGGGAACCCGTTACTCCATTCGCTGCTAAAATTTTCAACCGCACAACGGTACCCTTGGTGCCACGAATTAACTTGACGGCATCGTCGGTAAACCAACCGATTACATCGACAAACGCGCCTTCATCACCTTGAGCTACACCTACAATGCGGTCTTTGGGATTGATTAATTTACTACGGAACGCTGGACCACCAGGTATTAAATCCTGAATCGTTACATAATCACCTTCTAGACGAAGTGTGGCTCCGATTCCCTCAAAACTTTGGGACATGTCCTTGTTAAATTCTTGCGCCGCTTTCGGAATCATATACGACGTGTGTGGGTCGATACTTTCCGTGTAGGCGTTCATAAATACTTGAAAAACATCTTCCGACCGGGTACGAGCCATGTATTTGGCAGAACGCGCATACCGCTCTTTCAATTCCCGGATGGCAGTTGTGTCTGCTTTGCCCCCAATTTTCCAGTCTAGCAATTGACGCTTTAAGTCTTTGCGCCAATAATTATTTAGCTCCTCAGCCGTTTCTGCCCATTGCGCTTTTTCACGATCAGGCTGATAAGTCTCATCCGAGGTAAATTCAACCGGTTGCTTCATTAGTTGGTCGATGTAAGCATAGCGCTCTAACATGCGCTTTTGATACCGATTGTACATCTGAAAAGCAGATGTCAAATCCCCCATATTCAATTGCTCATCGATTGTGAGCCTATATTTCTCCATTTCCGCGACATCAGCTGCTAAAAAGAAGACTTTATTAGGATCTAGGTTTTTGATATAGGCATCAAAAATCTTGGATGATAAGGAATCATTCACAGGAATCTTCCGATAATGGTAATTGCTTAAAATACCAAACACTAAACGCTCTACCTTCTTTTGCGTTTCCGTTGGCTGTAAATCACCTTGCTCATACGTTGCCTTTACCTGGGTATCCTGCGTTTTCCCGTGTAGGAAAACAACTACCAATAAAGACAAAGGAATTAAAATCGGAAGTATCCTTTTCATGTTATTCTTTTTCGATCGCTAATAGTTCCACATCAAAAATAAGGGCTGCATAAGGCTTGATCGTTTGACCACCTCCTCGAATGCCGTAAGCTAATTCTTGAGGAATGTATAATTTAAATTTAGACCCAACGGGCATTAATTGCAGCGCTTCAACCCAGCCAGGAATCACGCCTGACACAGGGAAAGAAATCGGTTCGCCGCGATTCACTGAAGAATCAAAAATTTCTCCATTGATTAATGTTCCATGATAATGTACTTTCACCTTATCAGCTGCAGAGGGCTTGGGACCATCCCCCATTTTAAGAACTTTATATTGTAAACCAGAAGCCGTCGTGATCACAGAATCTTTCAATTTATTCGCTGCCAAGAACTTCTCTCCTTCAACACGATTGGGCTCATATTGTTTTGCTTGCTCAGCCGCTTGGGCTTGTTGGTTCTTCATCATGAAATTATTCATGACACTCTGACATTCTTGCTCGCTGATTAATAGTTTCCCACCTGATGTCACAGAAGCAAAGCCTTTGGCAACCATTTCTGGATTCAACGTTACTTTTTGAGATTTAAAATTTTGAGCTACTAAAACACCTACGGCATAGGAAACCGAATCAATAGCGGAGTTAAATGGCTTAACCGGAACTTTCGTTACGGAAACGGTCAATTTAGGTTTGGTTTTAAGTGGAGCCTTAGGCTTGGTTTGTGCAAACGAAGAAAAAGTAAGTAAAGAGGCGGCTGTTAGGTATGCCAATGGTTTTAAAAAGTTCATAAAAATCTGATTTGATTCAAAAATAAAGTTCCTAAGATACACGAAAATTGCGGCTCGCTCAATAAAATTAACGGCATTTAACAGGCGTCATTTTTGCGCTAAAAAAACAATCTAAAAAAAGTCTTATAAATAGGCTGATTTTTTACCAAAGTTATGGGAATATTGAAATTTCCTAGCTAATTTTGCACTCGAAATTTTATAATAAAAAACATAAAACTTTAGTATGTCATCAGTAAGACCAGATGAGGTTTCGGCAATTTTAAGAGAGCAGTTATCTCAGGCGAAAACTCAAACAGAATTAGAAGAAATAGGCACTGTACTCCAAGTGGGTGATGGTGTGGCTCGTATTTATGGCCTTTCCAATGTACAAGCGGGTGAATTGATCGTTTTTGAAAACGGTTTAAAAGCTTTAGCCTTGAACTTAGAGGAGGACAATGTAGGAGCTGTACTTTTGGGCGATTCTAGCCAGATTAAAGAAGGTGATACGGTAAAGCGTACTAACTTAATTGCGTCTGTACAAGTAGGAGACGGAATTTTAGGTCGCGTTGTGAATACATTAGGTGAGCCTATCGATGGAAATGGTCCTATCACTGGAAAGTTATATGAGATGCCATTGGAGCGTAAAGCACCGGGTGTAATCTTCCGTCAACCGGTAACAGAACCATTACAATCAGGTATCAAGGCAATCGATGCGATGATTCCAGTAGGTCGTGGCCAGCGTGAGTTGGTAATCGGTGACCGTCAGACTGGTAAAACAGCTGTTTGTATCGATACGATCATCAATCAAAGAGAATTTTACGACAAAGGTGAGCCGGTATTTTGTATCTATGTAGCCATTGGTCAAAAAGCATCCACTGTTAAGCAAATCGAGCAAACGCTTCGTAAAGCTGGCGCGATGGATTATACAGTTATCGTTTCTGCATCTGCGGGTGATCCTGCACCGATGCAATTTTACGCACCATTTACAGGAGCTGCGATCGGAGAATTCTTCCGGGATACCGGTCGGCCTGCCTTAGTCGTTTACGATGATTTATCGAAGCAAGCGGTAGCGTACCGTGAAGTGTCTTTATTACTACGTCGTCCACCAGGACGTGAGGCATATCCAGGAGACGTTTTCTACTTACACTCCCGTTTATTGGAGCGTGCGGCGAAAATCAACAACTCGGATGAGATTGCGCGTAGCATGAATGATTTGCCTGATTCCATCAAAGGAATTGTTAAAGGTGGCGGTAGCTTAACGGCTCTTCCAATTATTGAAACACAGGCAGGTGACGTTTCGGCATATATTCCAACCAACGTAATTTCGATTACGGATGGCCAAATCTTCTTAGAAACTAACTTGTTTAATGCGGGTATTCGTCCAGCGATTAACGTAGGTATCTCGGTATCTCGTGTAGGTGGTAACGCGCAAATCAAGTCGATGAAGAAAGTAGCTGGTACATTGAAATTAGATCAAGCACAATTCCGTGAATTAGAAGCATTCTCGAAGTTTGGCTCCGATTTAGATGCATCTACAAAGTTAACGATTGACCGTGGTCGTCGTAACTTAGAAATGTTAAAGCAACCTCAATTTGCACCACAGCGTGTAGAAGAGCAGGTAGCTATGATTTATTTAGCAACTACAGGTAACTTGGATAACGTTCCGGTAGAAAAAGTTCGCGAATTCGAACAAGATTTCATTCAAGTATTGCGTGCGACGGAAAAAGCTACTTTAGAGGCTTTAGGTCAAGGAAAATACGATGATACCCTAACTGCTACATTGAAGCGTGTGGGTAATGAAGTTGCAGCTAAGTACAAAGCATAAAATTTAGACTACTATGGCTTCCTTAAAAGAAGTAAGAAATAGAATTGTATCTGTCAATTCAACGCAGCAAATCACGAAAGCCATGAAAATGGTTTCGGCAGCTAAGTTGCGTCGTGCACAGGATGCCATTCAACAAATGCGCCCTTACGCAAGTAAATTAGCTGAAATGATTTCCACAGTATCGGCTCGGACAGATGCTGGTGCGGAAAATCCATTCACAGAAGTACGCGAGGTAAAACGAGTTATGATTATCGTAGTAACTTCCGACCGTGGTCTTTGTGGTGCTTTCAATGCCAACGTAGGTAAAGCAGCCATGGCTTTGGTGCAGGAGAAATATGCGAGTTTACATGCAGCGGGCCAAGTAGAAGTTTTATCCCTAGGTAAAAAAGGGGGTGAATATCTATCAAGACGTGGATATAAAGTCAATGATGCCCATGCGGATATCTTTTCTCGTTTGAATTTCTCAAACGTGCGGGAAATCGGTGAATTCATGTTGAATGCGTTTATGGAAAAGCAATTCGATGTGGTTGAAATACTTTTCAATTACTCGAAAAACGTAGCAACGCAAATCATTCAAACGGAGCAATTACTACCCTTGGTCGCGGCTGAAACGGGCGCAAAATCAAGTGCCGTTGATTATATCTTTGAACCTTCGGAGGAGCAAATCATTTCGGAATTAATTCCAAAGTCAATTAAATTGTCTATTTTCAGAGCTTTATTAGAGTCCAATTCATCTGAACATGGCGCTCGAATGACTGCCATGGACAAGGCAACTGAAAACGCGGGTGAATTAATCAAAGCGTTAAAATTAGAATATAACCGCTCACGTCAAGCTGCGATTACCAAGGAAATCCTTGAGATCGTAGGTGGAGCCGAAGCACTTTCAGCCTAAATTATGAAGCAAATATTCGTTTTTATTTTCGTTTTAATCTCGTTGCAAACATTTGCACAGGGCATTAAAATGCCAGCACCAAGTCCTGGCCAAACCATCAAACAAGATTTTTCGCAGTCCTTCATCGAAGTAGCCTATTCGCGTCCGATTATTAAAGGACGTACGATCTTTGGCGACATTGTTCCATTTGGAAAATTATGGAGAGCAGGGGCGAATAACCCAACCAAAGTGACTTTTGGCGAAGATGTGAAGGTTGCTGGAAAAGATTTGAAAGCGGGTTCATACCAATTAATGATCATTCCTTCAGCTAAAAGCTGGGAAATCATTTTCAATAAAGGAACAAATGGTGTTTTCAATTACCATCCAGAGGAAGATATTTTAAAAGTGTCAGTGCCTACAGTGATGTTACCATCAAGCTTAGAATCATTTACGATTCAGTTTGGTCAGGTGATTGCCAACAAATGTGAGATTCAGATCCTTTGGGAAAAAACAAGTGTATCGATTCCAGTAGAAACGGAGATTGATGCTAAAATTGCAGCCTCGATTGACAAAGCGATGAGTGTGGATACTAAACCATATTTTGAGTCGGCATCATACTATTTCGAAACGGGTCGTGACTTAAAAAAAGCATTGGAGTGGGCAACGAAAGCGTCGGAAGCAAATCCATCAGCTTATTGGGTGATGCATTTAAAAGCGAAGATTCAAGCGAAGATGGGAGATAAAGTTGGCGCGAAAGCGACTGCATTGAAATCCATCGAATTAGCAAAAGCTGGAAAAAATGAAGATTACGTGAGCTTAAATCAAAAATTAATTGATGGCTTATAATTGGAACTAAACAGAGCAAGAAAGCCTTTCTTAATCGGAAAGGCTTTTTTTAGCTTAAAATTATGAAGGAAGAAAACGGGTATAGTACGGGAGAGGAAAAAGAAACGGCAGTACTTGTGGCTGTAACTACGCAGAAACAAAATGCGGTACAAACATCGGAGTATTTAACGGAGTTGGCCTTTTTAGCCTCAACATCAGGTGTATTGACCTTAGCAAGTTTCACACAAAACTTAGCTAAACCTGATAACCGCACCTACGTGGGCAAGGGGAAATTAGAAGAGATTATTGCTTATCTAATCGCGAAAGATGTGGATATGCTTATTTTTGATGATGATTTAAGCCCCTCACAAGTCCGGAATATCGAATATGAAATCTCACTCTTGGGTAGAGAGATGAAGGTATTAGATCGTAGTTTATTAATTCTCAATATTTTTGCCCAGCGTGCTAAAACAATTCAGGCCAAAACCCAGGTTGAACTAGCCCAATATCAATACATGTTGCCCCGATTAACGCGCATGTGGTCTCACCTTTCAAAGCAGCGCGGTGGCGTGGGAATGCGTGGTCCAGGAGAAAAAGAATTGGAGACGGATCGTCGGATTGCCAATGACCGCATATCCTTTTTAAAAGATAAATTAGAAAACATCGATAAACAGTCTTCGACGCAGCGCAAGAACCGGGACCGCATGGTTCGTATTTCGCTCGTGGGATATACCAACGTGGGTAAATCGACACTCATGCAGAAATTAGCAAAAGTGGATGTTTTCGCTGAGAATAAATTATTTGCAACGGTGGACTCTACGGTTCGTAAGGTAGTTTGGGATAACATTCCATTTTTATTAACAGATACGGTAGGCTTCATTCGTAAACTCCCTACCCTATTGATTGAATCCTTTAAATCTACGTTGGACGAGGTTCGAGAGGCGGATATCTTACTCCATGTCGTTGACATTTCACACCCAAATTTTGAAGAACAAATAGAAGTAGTACAAGGAATTTTGAATGAGATGGGCGCGGGTGATAAGCCAACTATCCTCGTGTTCAACAAAATTGACCTATATAACGTCGAAGATGTTTTCTTTGAGGGGGCAGCGGTCGATGAAGATGGCAATCCGGAATTAACAAAAATGGAGCGGGTGACGCGCTTCTTGAAGCAATCGCATTGGCAGACGAATACGCCCAAAACCGTATTTATTTCCGCAGAACAACGCTCAAATTTGGGTGAATTACGCGGTATGGTGATGGAAATTATTAAGGAAAAACATTTTCAGATATTCCCTAACTGGTTGGATACCAATCACTTGATGGGGTATAATGATGGGGTTGTACCCGGGGAAGAGTAGAGAGTAGAGAGTAGAGAGTAGTGAGTAGAGAGTAGAGTATTGGCGCTGTAGTTCAACGGATAGAATAGGCGTTTCCTAAACGCTAGATGCGGGTTCGATTCCCGCCGGGGCCACAAAATTAGACGCTGGACGCTGGACATTAGACCATTTCCTAAACGCTTGATACGGCCGGGGTCGCGCCCGACTCGATTCCCGCCGGGGCCACAAAATTAGACGCTGGACGCTGGACATTGGACGTTGGACATTAGACGTTGGACATAAGACCTTAAAAATCTATAACAGACTTTGAAAATATACTTATATCTAACGTCTAACGTCCAATGTCCAGCGTCTAAAGTCTATCCTTGTGGAACAAAAAGACCGCTTGAGCGGTTTTACATCTGAAAGAACATTTTTTGAACTACCAATACCGCATTTTCGAGTCGACTTCCGCCCTTCCAACAGACTGGGATCAAGTAGCCGCACAAAGTATATTTTTACAATCAACTTACCTGCGCATTTTAGAAAATTCGATACCCACTAATATTACCTGTCAATTCATCGGTATTTATCAAGCAAACGAATTAATCGCAACAGCCATGTTGCAGCATCTCGATCTTGGAAAATTAGACGGCTTCGGCAATCGAGATCATGGCGCTTTAACCCTTCTCCGAAACTTTCTATTTAAACGCTATTCATCGAAACTTGCGATTATTGGGAATAATATGTTGACAGGCCAACACGCCATTTCGTTTAGTCCAAGCGCCAACAAACCCGAAATCCTCGCAGGCTTAAAAACCTTCGTAACTGAACTAACTCCAACGCCCCACTTGAACATATTCAAGGATTTTGAGTCCACAGATTGTGCGCATTTTGACCAGGCACCCTTCCAAAAAAGCCTTCAATTCAGCTCCCAACCTAATATGTTCATCGACCTTCGCCCCGAGTGGACGAAAGAAACTGATTACGTACAAGCGCTAACCAAAAAATACCGAGATCAATACAAACGAGCGCGTAAAAAGGCCAATGGTATTGAAAAGCGCCAATTAACATTAGAAGAAATTAAACAGCTCGAAAACGAAATTTATACGCTGTACCGTCACGTCGCCGACCACGCGCCTTTCAACACCTTTTTCCTAGCGAAAAACCACTTCTACTCGCTGAAAAAAGAATTGGGTGCCGACTTCCGATTTTTTGCCTATTTTGAGAACGGAGAATTAATCGGGTTTAATACACTCATCCATCACGACGAAATTCTAGAAACATATTTCCTCGGTTACGACGAAAAAATCCAAAAGGAAAAAATGCTCTACCTGAATATGCTCTATGATATGGTTGGATGCAGTATTCATAATGGATTTAAACGCATCAACTTCGGACGAACTGCGATGGAAATCAAAAGTTCCATAGGCGCTAAACCCGAACAATTATTCGGATGGATGCAACATAAAAATACCTTAGTCAATCGAAACCTAGGATTCTTTTTCAACTTACTTGAACCCGAAGCCCAATGGATTGAACGAAATCCATTTAAATCTTGACAGTTCCTTAATCTACTATAGCATCGAATTAATTACCTTTCGTGAAATATCTTATTTCATGAAAAAACTGATTCTACTTTTTGCTTGCTTTTCAAGTCTATATACATCAAAAGCCCAACAAATCCTCGAAGTTCCCGGCCTACATGAATTTGCAAAAATTGACACCAACGCATATTCAGTCCTTCCTAGCGGACGCTATGTGACACCAGCTGGAAAAACCTTACGAATCACAGATGACCCCTTTGGCTTATCCATCAGCCCAGACAAAAAATGGGCAGTAACCATTCATAATGCCGCATTTACGCGCATAGATTTAGGAAATCAAACATCAAAAAGATTCCCGGAATTTGGCACATCGGATAAAAATTCCCCCTACGGAAAAAGCTCTTTTTTAGGAATTGTGTTTGCCTCAAATAGCCAAAGTTTTTACCTCAGTGGAGGAGATGCAGGTAACGTATACCACGTAGATATTCAATCCGGAAATGTGCTAAGAACCATTTCACTCGATGGGAAAATTGGCGAAAAAACATTTAATGATAGTTTCGCATCCGATATGGCCATCATGCCAGAAAAAAATGAACTCCTCGTTTTGGATCAAGCAAATTACCGCATGGTGCGCTTGGATTTAACATCCGGAAATATCAAATCGAGCACGCCCACAGGCCGTCTGCCCTTTGGTATTAGCCTTAGTCCTGATCATCAATATGCATTCGTGGCGAATGTGGGCATGTATGCTTATCCGCTAGTCAACGGAACGACACCTGAGAATATTCAATCTCAATATATTCCCCACCACCCTTATGGAAATGACACGAAAGAATCGCGCGAGGGCACCACGGTAGCAGGTAAATCCGTACCCGGAGTGGGAGATCCACGCGTTAACGAAGCCATGAGTGTGTACCAGATTGATCTGCGAACTAACCAAACAATCGAAATCTACAAACCCGGTTTTCAAATCGGTGAAATGGTTGAAGAAATGGAAGTTGTCGGTGGATCAAGTCCTAATTCCATCGCCGTTGGCTCGCAATATATCTTCGTAAGCAATGCGACCAATGACAACATCGCCGTCATTGACTACAAAACAAAAAAGATTAAAGCGCATATTCCGATTCAATTCTCCCCATTATTAGATAAACGCAGAGGCTATTTACCTTTTGGTTTAACACTTAGTAAAGACGAAAAGAAACTATATGTTACGCTGTTAGGTCTAAATGCCGTCGCGGTCATCGATGTGCCTTCTCAAAAAACAAGCGGATTTATTCCAACCGGTTGGGGCCCTACGCGCGTAAAATTAGCAGCCGACGAAAAATTACTTTACGTCACCACGTGTCGAGGATACGGTGCCGGACCCAATGGTGGCGTCGGCTACAAAGCTCCGAAACAAGGAACATACATTGGGGATGTCCAATTAGGCACATTCCAAACGATTTCCATGCCGTCAAAAACAGAATTAGCTCAATTTACCACCCAAGTTAAAAACAATACCTTTGTCATTAAAGATGGTTCTAAGCGAGGAAACAGCACCTTCTCCATTACGAAACCAGGTCAAACACCCATTAAACACATCGTCTACATCACCAAAGAAAACCGTACGTATGACGAATTTTTTGGTCAATTTAAAGGTGCTAATGGCGATTCAACCATTGCACGCTACGGATTAAATCGGACGGTCTACGAGAAAAACAAAACCTTTAGAAACGTTGACGTAACGCCTAATCACCACCAAATTGCGAAAGCATTTTCGATGAGCGATAATTTCTACTGCGATAGCGACGCATCCATCCATGGACACCACTGGATGATGGGCGTGATTCCCAATGAATGGGTAGAAACCAACTCTAGCGTGAGCAAGACCGCTAAATTATTCTCCGAAGCGCCGGGTCGCCGATTTCCAGGATCTACCGGAAGTATGGATCCTGAAGACTATGCGGAAATTGGGGGAATTTGGGAGGCACTCGAACGCCAAAACATATCGTTTTACAATTTTGGGGAGGCAAACGAAACAGGACACGTACGCGAAGATTGGTTTGATACCCTAACCGGTGCTGGGCACATCGTGATGGTTCCCATGCAAAAAGCCCTATTTAAAAATACCAGCCATAACTATGCAGGATTTAACATGAGCATTCCTGATCAATTCCGCGTGCACCAATTTGAAACTGAATTCACCGAAAAATGGCTCAGCGGTAAAGAAAAAATGCCCTCATTGATTACGATACAATTACCGAATGATCATGGTGGAGATTTGGATTCTACTGCAGGATTTCCATACAAGGCCTCATTTATGGCCGATAATGACCTAGCATTAGGTCGTATGATGCAATTTCTCTCACACACACCTTATTGGAAAAATATGCTTGTCATCGTGACCGAAGACGATCCACAAGGTGGTGTGGATCACATCGACGCACACCGAAGTATTTTGATGATGGCTGGCCCGTATGTGAAACGCGATTATGTATCTCACCGACACGCTAATTTTGGGTCAATATTGCGTGTCATCTATACCTTACTCGGAATTCCGGCAGTCAACCACTACGACCAAACAGCCAGTGTTTTAGATGATTTCTTTACGGAAACACCCAACTTCGCGCCTTACCAATTTAGCTTCCCGGACAAACGGATTTTTGATGCAGACAAAACCATGATTCGCTATAACCGAACGATTGATTGGAGAAAAATAAAGAAGACAGTTGAAATGGATGACGAGGCTGACCAGCGGAAAAACCATTAATTACCACTGATAGCCGATTTGTACATGTAAGCTGCGTCCCATGCCATCAATCCCTGAACCATGCATGCGGTATAAGACATGGCCTAGATTTTCTCCCTGCATGGCAACGCGCAAGTGAGCATTTAGCTGATAAGCTAGGTGTAAACTTACGATGCCCCAACCGGGTGTTCCTTTCGGATTCATTCGATTATCGGCGCGATCACCGGCACTTAAACGGTCCTGGCGCGCTGCTCCCTGCCAGAGCATGCTGGTTTGTGCTTTCTTTACCTGGTATGTCACGGAAACATGGCCAAATAATGGTGGAATGCGCCGCATCGGTTCATTTTGACTTACATTTTGCCCATAAACATAAGATACTTGATTTGCCATTGACCAGCGCTCCCCCAATTGAAGCTGTTGGCCCCACTCGAATCCCCACATGTATGCCCCTACCGTATTTTCCTTCTGATACACCGGGTAATTCTGAATGATATCTTTTGTTTTTATACGCGTAATTAAATTGGTCAAATCGGAGTGAAACAATACAAGCTCCGACTTCCACACAGGCGTATGCACACGAATTCCCACATTCTTATTCCAGGAAATTTCTGGTTTCAAATCGTAGGCTGGTAATTCATACCGAAAATCCACAATCCCTAAACTGCCCAAATCATCTAAATTAGGAGCGCGAAATCCAGAGGCAACGGATGCGAACATGGTCATATTCCGACCCACCGCATAGGACAATCCCGCATCATACACCAAAGCACCCATGGAAATTTTCGATTGACCTACCGTCGAATCCGGCAAATCAGCCATTATGTGCTGGTAACGTAAACCCATGTGCACCTGCACATCTTTAAGTGACCATTCATGTAAACTGAAGGCCGATAAGGTTGAATAGCGCGAATTGTTGGGATATAAACCGCGTAAATTAATCCGCTGGGCGCCTTTTTGATCCACGCGTGTACTTTGTACGCCATCCATATACGACTCGAGTCCGGTAGAACTCGTCCAAGTAGATGAAAGCCTGCTTTTCACCTGGCCAATCAAAGCCAAGGTTTGCACTGCATCATTTTCCGTACGCAAAGTGGCACTCCCAATTTTTTGAAGGGAGCGCTTTTCAACACTCTCCTGTACCGAGGCCGTAAATTCGACTTGATCCAACAGCGCATTGGTCCCCTGATATGTTAAGCGACTAAATACCCGACGATAAATTTGGGCAGTCATTTCGTTCAACGCAAAATTTTCCAAACGCACTTTATGAAACACAGGAACGTTCGCTTGACTATTTTGTTGGACCAAATTCTCCCAAATAATCCGTTGGCCTAATTTCTGCCGCGCATGAACCAATATATTTTGCTCCTCAAAGCCGGTTGGCCTTTGAAATCCCCCTCCACCCCGCGTAATATCTCCGAATTTTTTAGCCGCGGCCAAGACTGAAATACTGAATTTAGTAGCTTCATAACTTAATTTCCCTAAGGCACTGGTCTCCATTCCTTGGCTGATGGCCCGGGTTAATACGTGTCCTGCCCAGCGGGATTCTTGACTAAACTGAGGCTTGCTAGTGGACAAATGAACAACACCACTCAGTGCATCAGAGCCATATTGGACAGCACCTGAACCACGCATTACCTCCACCTGATCTAAGGAAAATGGATCAATTGTATTTAAATATTGATTAGGGCCGAAACGAAAGGTTGAATTATTGAATCGAATGCCGTCCAACACCAACAAAGTTTGATTTCCAGTTAAACCGCGAACAAACGCTGAACCACCACCATGATTTGTCCGTTGTAAAAAAACACCTGGAACGGTTCGAAATAATTCAGGGGTATTTGGCAACTGACTACTTAGGACTTTTGCCTGAAAAATTGGGAAAGCCACCCGATTTCGCTCGATGGGTTGTCGGCTTGCGCTCACCACCACATTAACTAACGTGTCCGAAAGGCTCGCAAAAGCCAATCGGACACCTAATAAACTGACTAATAAAAACTGCATGTTAATCGATATCTGTACCAGAAACAGCTAAAATGGCTGCTCTGCGCGGTGCTGGCATCACCGAATTTTCGCCTTTAACAGCCTTCCAAATCACTTCACTAAATTCCAAATCGGGAACGGAATCCTCTTTACTAAAATCAAATCGAGCACTTTTTTGCGCACTTGGAGTATCCAATGCGTTTAACTCAAACAAATTTGTTCGAGGTAATTCATGCATAAAAGGAGTCAAATTCGATTCTGAAGTAAAACAACGATACATCGGGGTTGCCGCAGCGTCATATTGGCTCATTGGAGGCAAGCCCAAAATCAGTTCCATGGTTCGTAGCATCGAAGAAGTAGAATAAGGCGTATGGTCGACAAATCCACGTTTCACAAAGCCACCGGCTATGTAAGCAGTCGTACGGTGTGCATCCACGTGGTCTGGACCATTTTGCGCATCATCTTCTACAATAAATACAGCTGTCTCTTTCCAAATAGGGGACTTAGATAAATGCTCAACGAACAAACCAATCGCGTAATCATTATCGGCAACGTAAGCAAAGGGAGTCTTTTTCCCTAATTTTTGACCCTCTGTATGGTCATTAGGAAATTGCATCGAATTGAAACGAGGTACTTGATTCAAGGCAAGCAAGCGATCAAAATCTCTCTTCCAAGCATGAAAACGCGTAGTGTCCATCACATCTTGATTAAACGATGCATAGTCTGGACAAAAATGATCCGCAATGGCTGGAATATTTGGTTTGAAATCGGTCGCAAATTCTCCATATGTACGGTATGAAATCCCTGCTCTTTTAGCGTAATCCCAAATAAATCCATTCTTCGGATTCGCAATCGCGCGGTGACCTTCCCCGTCATAATTTCCGCCACGTCCACCATAAGAAGTTGGCCATGTCTTTTCCAAATAATCCGTCGCATGTGCCGAAGTAGACCAATTATGTCCATCCGAACTTACTTCACCATCTACATAAAAATTATCTAATAAGACAAAATCCTTTACCAGTTTGTGCTGATTAGGCGTATATTTTTCACCAAACAATAATAACGTCGTATCTCCATTACCTCCAACTACATCGGATAAAACTTGGTCGTATGTACGGTTTTCTTTTAATATATAGTACACATATTTAATCGGTGAAGGGTCCCCTACTTTCATTGGGATTGGATTCCCTTTCTCTCCTGCCGCATGCATCTCGCTTTCCTTCGTGTAAGGCGTATTTTGATAGACGGCAGCTGAAAGTATGGCTAATTGTTGGGCATTGGGTTCCTGAAAAATGGACATCGTCCCTTTCATTAATCCACCAATGTAACCTGTACGAACCTTTTTATTATTATCTGACTTTTGGTAAGTAACTGTTTGTTTTTTCTCAACGGGATTTGGACCATCTGGATTAGCAAAAGAAGAAAAACCTTTTCCGTTGGCAACAAACAATTTACCCTTTACAACCTGTAAGGATGTTGGGTACCAACCTACCGGAATAAAACCTAAAGATTTGGATTGACCTGGTTTTTCAACTTCAAAAACTGCTAAGCAATTATTGTCTGCATTGGCTATATACAGGCGCTCTTCATTTGCCGACAAAGCCAAGCCATTTGTAGAACTACCCGCTAGGGCGTTAGGAACCAAAGCCGCATTCAGTACTTCTATTTCTTTTGCCGTGCGCGTATCGATAACTGAAACTGAATTATCATTCGCATTGGCAACATATAGTGTTTGGCCATTTTTTGTCAAGACCATTTCATTGGGGTGATCACCAACTGCGATAGCAGGTAGGAATTTATTCGTTGAAATTTGAAATGGAAGAACTTGACGAGCTCCCCAAATCGAGATATATAACATGTCTTTTTTCTTGTTAAACAAACAAGTAAATGCCTCCGCGGGTAATTTATGAACGGATAGTATCGTTTTTGTTTTGGCTTGAATTACATATAAGGAATTGTTTTCCTTTGTAACTACATAAAGAATATCCGTTGCATCATCGTATTCGATACCTGATGGCGAAATCACCGCTTTCTTTTCTGTTGTTAAAGCAATTTTATCCTTTTCAACCAGCTTGCCTACTTCAATTTCAAATACCAAAATGACATTGTCATTCCCACCCGAAACAAAAATGGTTTTGTTATTCGCCGCTACCTTCAAACCATACCAAGATTTAGGCAATTCCTTTGAATCTAAAATTTGATTCGAAGCGACATCGATCAATTGTAAACTTTGAACGCTTTGGCCGTTGTTGGTCACCAACAAATACTTTTGATTAGGCGAAACAGCCACGTGCAAAGGTAAATCCCCTAAAGGAATCGATTCTCCGTGAGGAGATAACTTCCATCCGTTTGGAAGTGTGACACGCTTTGACGTTAATTGAGACTGTAAATCGGATTGTGCATGTAATTGTAACGTCAATAAAACAGCACAAAAAATTAGTAGATAGCGCATATGTTTTTTTTCTTGAAATTAATCCAAATGTGTGAGCAAAGTAAGGCTCAACAGTTGATTTAACAATTTGTTATTACCGCTTTTCGATCACAAATTCATCCCCCACTACTCCGTCCGATTGAATCCATTTTAAATTAAATGTTCGCTTGTCAACATCCAAGATAACGGATCCACCGATTTTATTGTTGGTGTACACCGACGACTTCATGGGAAAACCCGGACGCTGACCGCCCACTTTTCCACCCGAACCATTGACGACATAAATTACTCCTTGGCCCTTTGGTCCTACATTATAATGATTAGGTGAGGTAGACTCAGCCACCACGTGCGTTGCCGCATCAAATGTCTCATTTATGCCAAAATGCCCGCGCATTGGGTAACTACGTTCGTAGACGTGACTATGTCCGGCAATGACTAGGTCAACTTTATACTGCTCGAAAAGTGGATTTACGTTTTCGCGTAAATGCTTCATGTTCAATTCAGTATCCGAATCATGCGAGCCTTTGGAATAAGGAGGTTTATGAAAATAGACAACCACCCAAGGTAATTTATTAGCCGCTAAATCGGCCTTTAACCAATCGTATTGCAAACCTTTACCATCCATTAATTGCAATCCATTCACATCGCGCATTTCCGTGTCTAAGGCAACTAAATGTACTTGCCCGTAATTAACAGAATAATAAGATTCCGATTGCGAAGGAACTCCGCCTGCTTGGCCTGCTACGGGCATATTGAATATCTTAAAATAAGGAGGCAAACTAGGATCGTGTTTACCCGCATAATCGTGATTTCCAGGAGAAGGATAGATGGGAAGATTTTGCAAAAATGCTGTTTGATAAACATCAAATACATATTTTTGATATTCTTCATCCTTTCCATTCGAGTACGCATTATCCCCCAACCAAATCCATGCATCGGGGCGATTTCCTTGCGTATACGATTCAATCGATTTCATGACAGCCTTCTGGCTTGCTGAGCCATCGCCAAAATCACCCAAAGCCCAAATCCGTACGGACTCTTTCGACCCAAATGCAGGAGCGGTAACGACATAGCGATTGGAATCAAAAGATTGAGAATCAATTTGATAGGCGTACTTCGTCGCTGGTTTTAATTTGGTTAAAGCGAGCACGTGATCGACTACATGGGCTGTATCCTGAGCAACTAAAACTTTTCCTTTTGCCTGATAAAATACTCGGCTAGGAGCTGGAATATCAGTCCGCCAATGTACTAAAACAGAGTTGGGTGTGACAGACTGCAAATATGGTCCACGAACAATTTGTGCTTTTTGGCCAAGGCAAATAGTCGCTTGAAGTAAGAATAAAAAGACGATTTTTTTCATAAGAGGTCAAAAAAAAGGCGCCAAAAAATATTGGCGCCTTAAAGATAAAAAAAATTAGTAACCTGCGTTTTGTTTTAAATAACCTGTTAAGTTAGACGCTCCATCAATCGCCGTTTGCGGGATTGGGAAAACACGCCTATTCTTATTTTTATCTGTTTTCTCTGTCCAGCTGTCCTCATACTTTTCGAAACGAATTAAATCTATACGGCGTTGTAATTCCCTTAGTATCTTAAAGTGCCATTTCGGCTAATAAAAAAACTTTGTGCATGAAGTTGGATTTAATTAACCATCGTAAAACACTCCACATTCGGATGCAACCATAAGAATGACGCTGGACAATCCGTGGTAATTTGCTTCGTCATAATCTGTTTAAAAGCAGCTTCCTTCCCGTTTCCGGTCACCAAGAAAATAATCTTTTTCGATTGCAAGATTTCCTCCATACCTACACATAAACCAAATGCCGGTTCAGCACCTTGTGAAAGCGCAGGGTCATGTTGGATCGTCGATTCTGCCAAGGAAGCCTTATGAAATTTGGCATTTAAAAATGCCGCTGGCTCATTAAAAGCGATATGCCCATTTTTACCTAAACCCAAAATACAAATATCAAAAGGACCTTCTTGCGCTATAACTCCTTGCATCCGAAGGCATTCTGAATCCGTATCCGACATATTCGTATCAAATCCGAAATACCTAGTTTCAGGTATGGCCAAAGGTCCTAATAAATGCTTATGTAAATACGATTCGCATGAATCCGGATGCTCCGAAGGAATAATTCCCCACTCATCCATTTTCATGACGCGCATTTGTGTAAAATCCGCTGCATGTTTCGCCATTTCCGCATACATGCCTGTGGGCGATCCACCGGTGGCAGCACAAAAAAATAAAGATGGATTTTCGCGCACAGAACTTAAAATACTCGCGCTGGCCAGTTGGCTTAATTCCGTATAATCAATAGCAGTCGTAATTTTCATAGCAATTATCAGTTTTTGTCTCTTTTACGGGATAAAATTCGCTAATTTCGAGCAAGCAACCTAGTTCTAAAAAACACATTAATGAATTTATCCTCCCCAGCCGCATGGACTCATGTAGTCTATGTAGGCATTTTTTGGCTAGTAGCCATTTCTTCCCCCCTTCACGCGCAAAATTGGTCCATTCGCTTAGGTACTAATGTGTCAACGTATCAATTTACGAATTCGGTTGGTGGCTCTTTGGAATCTTTGCGGCCGTCATCTGGTCGGCATCTAGAAATCAGCTATCAAAAAATTCTACTTGATACGTCCAAATTACTCCTTAAAACCAATCGGTCCGCTGTTTATTTTACCAATCACAGCACCCAAGCCAAATTGATTAGTATGCTTCGTGTAGGGGTCCAACTTTCCGCTGATCAATTCAACACCTCAGGTAATGTTAATAGTAGTCAAATTGCCTATCAAACGGATTTTATTGGCGTCGGTCTGCATGGAGGTATGCAAATTCCGTTCAGTAAAAAAACATCGCTAGAAGTACAGGGTAAGCTACAGGGCCAACTACTTATAGATGGGGTACAAACTATTGATACCCAATTTTTGGATTTACAAAATGATTCCCAATTTAATGGCTTACAGACATTGGCGGGATACGTTGTCCAACTAAACCATCGCATAAATTCGTATACTGGAATTCTACTTGGATTTCAATCCATGAAAAGTATCGGGGTTTCTGCCGTAAACAACACCACCTTAGCATTCCAGCCTAATACGTTTTTTGTAGGAATTCGCTTATTTACTAACTAACCTAACCCATGAAAAATATACTAAGCACGCTCATTGCACTACTTCTAGGATGGAACAGCTGGGCGCAAAATACGGGTATCAATTACCAAGCGGTAATCTTGAATCCCAAACCCGTTGAAATTCCCGGAACATTTATTCAAAATCAAGTCATGGCAAAGGCCAATGTAACGATTCGATTTACGATTAAGACAGGGAATGTCGCCGACTTCGAGGAGATACATGAAACGAAAACGGATGATTTTGGCTTGGTCAATTTGACGATTGGTACAGGAAATACGCAGTCAAGTACCGCGATAAATCGCCAGTGGAGTGCATTAGTATGGGATTCAAAAGTTAAGTCGCTCGTCGTGGCTGTTAAATTTGAAAATACATCCAGCTTCGTTGAGGTTAGTAATCAGACATTTAACTACTCCCCATATGCCTTGTATGCCGCATCTGTAGAATACGCGAATGTGCAAAATGCTCCTAAAAAATTATCCCATTTTGAAAATGATCCTGGGTATTTACTTAAGCAAGATTTAAAACCCTTAGAGGATAAGTTACTTGCTAATGCGACTCAAACGAATAATCAATTTGCTACGGTGGAAGCACAACGAATTAGCTTGGAAAAGCGTGTTGATTTGCACGAATCACGCTTAGAATCTCAGGAAACCGGTCTGATTTCAGTTAACAAAACGAATACGACTATCCAAAATCAAGTGAATCAAAATTTCAATACCTTGAGTGCTCAGTTAAATGATCAGCGGGCGCAGACAATAAATCAATTCAATAGTTTAGGTGGTTCGTATGAGTCGTTAAGTAATAAATCGACTGCCACAGATTTAGGGAGTGGGAGTCCGAGTAATCAGGCCTATCCGAGCCAACAAGCCGTTAAGACGTATGTGGATCAGGCGATTAGTCAAGTGGTGGTTTCCGGCGCACCGGATGCAACAACGCTTGCTCCCGGTAAAGTTCAGCTTTCTGGGGATCTCGCTGGAACAGCGACAAATCCAACCGTGCCTGGGCTTGCTCAAAAAGAAGTATCGAGTAATAAAACTTTGGATTTGACAGCAGATGGCGCTTCGGACACGAAATACCCATCGGCGAAAGCGGTAAAAATCTATGTGGATCAGGCCACGTTGGGTACGGCGCTAGCAGCGGATTTGAATGCCAAAGCAGACAAAAACTCCCCTATTTTCACGGGCATCCCCCAATTACCCAGCACAACCATCGCGATTACCCAAAGCAATGGAACAAATTCAACTCAAGTGGCAACCACAGCCTTTGTTCAAAATTCAATATCCTCCTTATCCGTAAATGATGCGAGTTCGAGTGCAAAAGGCATCATTCAATTAGGAGGAGATTTGGGAGGGACGGCTTCCGCACCCTTAGTTCCCGGCTTAGCTAGTAAAGAGATTTCAAGCAACAAATCAAATAATATCGTTGCAGATGCACTTTCCACGACCAAGTACCCCTCAGTCAAAATGATTAAAGATTATGTGGATGGTCAAATTAGTAGTGGTGGCGTGTCAGATGCCAGCACATCAGTCAAAGGTATTCTCCAATTAGCAGGTGATTTAGGAGGAACTTCGGCCTCGCCGTCGATTGCAAGCAATGCCATCACGACCATTAAAATCCTAAATGGCGCGGTAACAGATGCAAAAATTGACCAAGTAAGTGGATCGAAAATTTTGGGAAACATACCCGGAAATGCGGCGAATGTTACCGGAACTATCACCGCCTCACATGGTGGAAGTGGAGCAGCTGGGACATTGTCAGGTTTTTTATATGGAAATGGAACCTCAGCCTATACGGCCTCCTCCAGCATACCAGTCGCACAAATTACCGGGGCAGAATTAATAGCCAATAAATCCACAGCGACTGACCTAGGAAATTCAACACCAAGTGACACCTTTTATGCCAGCCAAAAAGCAGTAAAAACCTATGTGGATTTAGCAGTAAGTGGTTCGGTAGGTGGGGCAACACTAACAGCACTGGACCTAAAAGAAAATACTTCAAATAAATCAGATGCGTCTTTAGGGACAAGTACGACCTTATTCCCGACACAAAATGCGGTTAAAACTTATGTGGATGCGAAATTTGGTGTGGCGAATTACATTACATTAGGCAACTTACCATTACTAGCAAATGGTACGGTGCTAGGAAATTTCAGTGGTGCGACGGCGAGCCCTTCGGCATTAAATACGTCTGGTAGCGGAAATTTAGTGAGGGCTTCCAATCCAACGATTACTAGTCCCGTCCTGAATGGGACCATTTCAGGATCTTCCGTTTTGGGTATTGCCAATGGCGGCTTAGGCACAAACACGATGAGTGCTGGCTATGTGAAAGCAGGCAATCCATTCTTTTCGATTAGTGCGATACCGGTAAGTGATGTGACAGGCGCAGTTCAAAAGGTCAATGGCATTACGCCAGATGGTAGTGGAAATGTAGCTATTCTATATGGAAGAACGTACACTGGAATTTATAATGGTGGCGTTTTTACAGCTGTAGAATCACCCACGAATAGTGATATTTACATTGTTTCAGCGGATCCGACTTCCTCGAATAACGGTCGGACTTTCATTTTCGATGGGGCAATTTGGAATGAAATAAGTACGGATCAGGCGGCATTAGATGCGCGATATTTGAGGTTGTCGGGTGGAAATATGGGTGGCAATTTAAGTTTTGGAACGGGTAAAAAAGTGATTTTACAGGATGCCCCATCGGCCGATACGGATGCAGTTAATAAGGCTTATGTAGATAATACGGTTAGCACGGGTGGAACACCAGATGCTTCATCATCAACCTCCGGAAAAATTAGATTAGCTGGCGATATCACGGGAACAGCAACAAGTCCAAGTATCGCAGCGAGTGCCATTAGTACCTTAAAAATAGCGGATGGAGCTGTGACAGATGCTAAAATATCGGGTATTTTATCACCAGCCAAAGGTGGTACAGGTGTGGACAATACAGGTAAAACGATAACACTAGGTGGTAATTTGGTAATGAATGGAGCTTTTGCAACGAACCTGACTGTGGCTGCTGCTACTTCATTGAATTTGCCAACTGCCGGAACGTTGAGTACGTTGGCAGGAGCCGAAGATTTAACTAATAAATCCGTGAATGGTGTCCGGCCAAGTAGCTTAGGAACAGGATTTAATCTAGTTGGCGGAACGATTTCAAAAACATTAACGGTCGGAAATGATGCCTCCATTATCGGATCAAATACTGGGGATCAAACCATCACGTTAAGTGGCGATATGACGGGTTCTGGCACAGGTGCGATTAGTGCGACGTTAGCGAATAGCGGCGTAGTAGCCGGAGACTTTGGAAGTGCAAGTGCTATTCCAATTATTACTGTGGATACAAAGGGGCGAATTACCTCAATTACTACGCAAACAGTTTCATCTACTAGTCCAGCAGGAACCGCATTAACAGATGGTAAAATTTGGATTGGGAATGGGTCTAATGTCGCATCAGCACAGTCCATTACGGGTGATATTAGTTTATCCAATACGGGTGTTGCAGCTGTAGGTACGGGCAAAATAACGAATGGTATGTTGGCCGGCGCCATCGACCTAACTTCTAAAGTAAGCAATGTATTACCTGTTGCTAACGGGGGAACGGGACTAAATACACTTACCAGCCAAGGAATACTTATTGGCAATGGAATGAGTAGTATCAACAGTTTATCGGGTACTACGGCTGGGGATATAATTACGTATTCGGGAACTGCTTGGGTGGCCGGTCAGCCTGTGGCAGCGGATGCGACAAATCCGGGCATTATGACCACGGGAACGCAAAAATTGGCTGGTGCGAAAACCTTTGCTAGTCTTGCATCGAGCGGTAATATGGCCGTTGGCGGAAACCTCGAGCTAACCGGTTCACAAACAAATAGTGCACTAACCGCGTCAAAAGCAATCTTTACGGATGCTTCTAAGGTAATGACATCCACTGGAACTGTAGGTGTTGCCCAAGGAGGAACAGGTGCTACCACCCTAACAAGTGCTGCTTTACTCGTGGGAGCTGGAACATCTGCTGTCATAGCCATTAGTCCAGGCACGGATGGACAAGTATTAATCTCGCGCTCAGGAGTCTGGGGGGCGGAAAATGCATCGCCGGCGGTAACGCTTGGACTTGTCAATAGTGTTTCAACAGCTAAAGCATTGACGATTACGGCTGGGGGTGAAATTAGCTTAAGTCCAGCGGATGCAACAAATCCCGGAATTATGACCACGGGAACACAAACATTGGCTGGTACTAAAACATTCGCTAGTCTTACATCGAGCGGTAATATGTCGGTTGGCGGAAACCTCGAGCTAACCGGATCACAAACAAATAGTGCATTAGCAGCCTCTAAAGTGATCTTTACGGATGCCTCGAAGGTGCTTACGTCCAGCGGAACTGTGGGTGTTGCCCAAGGGGGAACAGGAGTAGCAACGCTAACTGCTGGAAGCTTGTTGGTCGGAAATGGTACAGGGGCAGTGACAAGTCTAGCTCCAAGCACGGCTGGCTATGTACTTAAAGTGGTGGGATCTACGTGGACAGTTTCTGCACCAGAAGCAGACGTGAATGACCAATTTACGGCAACTGTGGGTAGGCTTACATTTACACTCTCGCAAACTCCCGCTGCGAATTCAAAAGTGCAAATGTTCATTAATGGCATACGCATAGATAAGACAGCCTATAGTTTATCGACTAATGTAATTACTTATGAACCTGCGAACAATAGCAGTTTCACGTTGGTTGCCGGCGACCGAATCCAATTCGACTATGCATATTAGACTATTCATTTTATTGGTTTTAACAACCAGCAACCTATTCGGCCAGGCTGTAACCGTCCAAGGTAAAATCACAAATTCACGATCTGAATTTGTTAATAAAGCGGGTAAGCGATTTACGTTAGATGGGGTATTGCCTACGGGTAAATTGGACGCACTCCCACCTTGTACAAATATTCGGATAGAACACGTCACAAGTCGCGGTGTTGCACCTGTAGCTAAAACAATCACCTATGAACTTGCCTATTCAAGTATCACTGGTGCAAATAAATGCTGGCTCTTACAAAACTTAGGTTCCACAAATCCACCTTTAAGCGCAACAGATAATACGGAAAATGCAGCTGGTTGGTACTGGCAGTTTGGAAGCAAAATAGGCTACAGGTATATAACAAGTCGTACACCTTCCTCCACCTGGCCTAATCGTACATTGGCCAATACCGATTGGGCTACAAACCAAGATCCATGCACCATTGAATTGGGGACGGGTTGGCGTTTACCCACCTACCAAGAATGGAGAACGATTGCATTAAATTACAATTATGAAGCCCAACTTTTTGCTTCAGACATCAAATTGCATAATGCTGGTTGGCTACGACAATCAGATGGTTTAATTCAAGAACGCGGAATCACAACGCATTATTGGAGCGGGGAAAGCGATACAGAAGTGAATGCCAGAGGTTTTGTTATTCCATCTGTAGGTGCCAAATCTACCTCATCCACAAACGATAAAGACGCCGGATTTAGCGTTCGTTGCATTCGCGACTAATATCATTTTTTCTATTGAATGAAAAGCTTAATTTAGCGAGATGAAATCAAACATGACACTCATTTTTATTGGACTTTGGCTACTAATGGCCTGTTCCAAAAAAGAAGAAAGCATTTCACCTACCAAAGGTAACATCACCGAATCCATTTATGCGTCCGGTACAATCAAGTCGGCAGACCAATACCAAGCATTCGTTTCCATAAGTGGTATCATTGAAGAAATTTATGTCCACGAAGGACAAGAGGTCAACGTAGGTACTCCACTCCTTCGTATATCCAATGAAACGCAGCAATACAATTTGGAAAACGCGAAACTGACCGCGAATTTTAATGACCAAGCAAACAATCAAGGTAAATTAGTCGAGGCGGAAGCCATTGCACAAACTTCCAAAGCAAAACTTAAATTAGACTCCAGTTTATATGCGCGCCAAAAAGCCCTTTGGGCACAGCAAGTAGGAACGCGCATTGCTTATGAACAAGCAGAATTGAACTTCCAAAGTTCACGAGCGAATTATATTTCGGCCCAACAGCGCTTAACGGATTTGCGCCGACAAATCAATTTCAGTTCGGCACAGACGAAAAAAAATGTACAAATTTCCGCGCGTCAAACAGCGGATTTTATACTTAAGAGTCAAGTAAAAGGTACTGTATTTAACCTGTTGAAAGAAAAAGGAGAACTTGTAAGTCCACAGACACCTATTGCAGTCGTAGGAAATACGCAAAATTTCATACTTGAAATGCAAGTGGACGAAAATGATATTTTTCAAGTACAACTAGGACAAAAAGTTGCCGTGACTTTCGATGCCTATAAAAATAAGGTATTCGAAGCACAAGTGAATAAAATTGCCTCCATCATGAACGAGCGGAATAAAACATTTTTAGTGGAAGCGAGCTTCACAAAAGCCCCGGAGAAACTGTATCCAAACGTTACATTTGAAGCGAATATCATGCTGCGCACCAAACAGAACGCCTTAATTCTTCCGCGCAACTATCTGAAAAATGACTCGATTATTACTCTGGCAGACGGTACCACGCGCATTGTTAAAGTTGGACTAACAGATTTCCAAAAAGTTGAAATTCTAAGCGGTCTCAGTAGCCAAGACCAAGTGATAAAGCCGAAGTAATGAACTTAAAATTAATTGTTCAAGTATCGATTTCATTATTGCTCGCCAGATGGAAACAAACGCTTGTTGCCGCTGTAGGTGTTACCTTCTCCATTGCGATGTTCATCACCTTGCTTGGTTTCATGAATGGCTTGAATGATTTACTGGACGGGTTAATCTTAAACCGGACTGCGCACATCCGCCTGTATCACGATATCAATGTGTCAAAAAACCAACCGATCGATTTATTAAGTCCCAACACATCCAATTTTGTAAATTCAGTTAAGCCTAAAAACCAACGGCTCGAATTGTACAATAGTGCACAAATCATGGAAGCCATCAAACAAGATGCGCGTGTATTAGGCGTTGCACCTAAAATCAATGCGCAAGTTTTTTATAACGTAGGCACCATCGACCTAACCGGCGTTATCAATGGCATTGACCCCGTTGAAGAAAATCGCTTGTTTATGTTCAGCGATTATGTGACGCGTGGCAACTACCTTGACCTGAAAAACATACCAAATAGTATCATTTTAGGCAAGGGAGTAGCAGATAAAATGGCTGCCAAAATCGGCGATGTTGTACAAGTGACAACAAGTAAAGGCGAGCGCTTGCAACTCAAGGTCGTCGGCTACTTCCAATCAGGCCTTCAAGATTTAGACAAAGTTCAAAGCTATTGTTCCATCAGCACCACCCAAAAACTGTTAGGGGTTTCCAGTAATTACATTACCGATGTGCAAGTCAAGCTGAAGGACATATTACAAGCACCAGCCATGGCAAAAGAATACCAGCGTTATTATGAGACTGATGCCATTGATATCCAACAAGCAAACTCTCAATTCGAAACGGGAAGTTCGGTTCGAACTATTATCTCCTATGCAGTAGGTGTAACCCTATTAATCGTTGCTGGCTTCGGAATTTACAACATCCTTAACATGATGATTTACGAAAAAATGGATTCCATCGCCATCATGAAAGCCATTGGTTTTTCTGGAAAAGATGTGAATTTAATCTTTATTTTTATTGCATTGAGCATTGGGTTTTTTGGTGGAATCTTGGGATTATTGGTAGGCTTGGGCATGTCGAACATCATTGATAATATTCCCTTTAATACGGAATCGCTGCCTACGGTTAAAACCTATCCCATCAACTATAATCCTTCATTTTACATTATTGGAGCTATATTTTCATTGGTCACCACCTATTTCGCTGGTTATTTCCCATCTAGAAAAGCAAGTAAAATAGACCCAGTTATTATCATCCGCGGTAAATAAACATGACACATATTCACAAAGAAGTTTTACGTGCTACCAACATCACCAAATACTTTCATGATCCCATGACGGTTAAGGTTTTGGACAACATCAACTTCAGTTTAAATCAAAGTGAATTCGTATCGGTTATCGGTAAATCTGGTTGTGGAAAGTCGACGCTTTTGTATATACTTTCGACGATGGACACCGACTATGAGGGAGAATTATTCATTGACTCAGTTGCGATGGTCAACAATTCCGAAAAGGAGTTAGCGCGTGTTCGCAATGAAAAAATCGGATTTGTATTTCAGTTTCACTACTTACTGAACGAGTTCAACGTACTTAAAAACGTGATGCTACCTGGGCTCAAATTAGGAAAATACAGTGAATCCGAGGTGGAGCACCGGGCCTATGAAAAGTTGAAGGTTTTAGGAATTTCAGACGAAGCACTTAAAATGCCTAATCAATTATCAGGTGGCCAAAAACAGCGTGTGGCCATTGCTCGAGCGTTAATTAATGACCCCTTGTTGATTATGGGTGATGAGCCAACTGGAAATTTGGATAAAAAAAACAGCGATATCGTGTTTCAAACCTTCCAACAATTGGCCGAAGAATTCCATCAAACACTGCTGATCGTTACACATGATAATGAATTTGCACACAAAACCTCACGCATCATTGAAATGCAGGATGGCAAAATCATTAACCAATAATTATTCCTTTACGATACTTGCCACAAAGGGCTTGCCCGTTGCCTGTACCAAATGCAGTACATACTTCGCAGGTCGAAAATTCTTAAAATCAGTCAGATTGATCTCGGTAATTCCCTCAGGATACGTAGCTTCCCACATGACACTACCTACGATATCGTAGATGACCAAGTAGGATTTAGATGTGCTTTTCTCTGAGAATTGAATGCGCAACTTATCAACAAATGGATTAGGAAAAACAGTGTATACAATCGAATTTTCAATAGCTGTTTGTACCTTCAACCCTGATTTCTGAATACTTCGCGCCAGTAGATTTGGCTGCTTGAAGCCTTGTCGGATCGTTATTCCCGACTTCACCGTTGTCCCAGTCACAACACTTGATTGACCTATCACGTGGGAATAATATCGGCCGTTCACCAACTTAGTTACTCCACCGGAAGAAATGGTTGAGTTTTGAGACCATGCACAATGGCCTACCAAAACAAATACAAATAATAATAGTCTCATATTTAGAACCAATAGCCGCGAAAGGTACAAAAAATCCTTAGCCTGCAAGGTATTTAATCCCAGGGATTTTACGTAAAACCCAAACAATTGCACCAGAAATCAATAAACAGATAAAGGCTGTCAGGGGAATCCCAATACTTGGATGCCACATAGCCCCATATATTTTGATTTTTACGAGGTAAAATAAAACGATGATGTGAATTAAATAGATGCCATAACTATACGAACTGATCCAATCCCGAAAGCGAGCTGTTCCCGGAATCGTACCCTCATACGACTTAAATAACATAAACAACCCGGCAGTTGACATCACCACACTCGGCGAAAAATTGGCATACAACAATCCATAAAATTTTCCGTCCTCGAGTGATTGCACATACGTTCCTTGCATGGTCCAAAGCGTACCAATCAAAAACAAAGCCCACGCAAAAATTCTCGAAAACGAATGTTTAGCCAAGTAAAAACCTAAGACCAAATACCCAATATAACCTGTGAAATAAGGTAATTTGACCGGCAGACTTAAACCCGGAAAATGCGAATTATCGAACAAAATGGTCACCAACCACATCCCTAAAAAGAATTGCAAATGACTTTCACGCGCCTGACGTACCCAAGCACCAATAATGGGTATAAATAGGTATACACCCACAATCATGTAGATGTACCAAAAATGATAGGATGCTCCGTCAAAAAATTGTTTAAAAATCCACGCAAAGTTTTGTGGCCGACCACTTTGACGAACTTGCCAATTGAAAATCGCGAAAATAGTATTGTAAAACAGAAAAGGGACGATGATTCTTAGAAAACTTTTTTTTAAAAAAGAGCCTATTTCTTCCTCGCGTGGTAATAGCAAAGCCCCCGAAAGCATGACAAAAATGGGGACAGCATAACGAAATCCACCATTATATAGGTTGGCAAACCACCAGGCGGAATCAGGTATTTTCCCAAAGTTCAATAAGACATTTGCTGCTGAATGAATTAACAACACCGCGAGGGTTGCTGTGACGCGCAAATTGTCCAGATATTGAACTTTGGGAGTTGACATCAACTAAAAGGTTGTTTATAATAACGCTTTTTAGTGGCTGCATAAATCGCATTGGCAATTGAACCACCGGTGGGTGGCAGTGCCGGTTCCCCTAATCCCGTTGGGCTTATGCCATTATCCACAAAATACGCATCAATTTTTGGAATTTCATTTCCTCGAATCATGCGGTAGGCATTGAAATTTGTTGGACTCGTCACACCAGCCTGAAAATTCAATTTAGCAAACATCGCATGACCCATGCCATCAATAATGGCTCCTTTCACTTGATTTTCTGCACCACTTAAATTGATAACCTCCCCACAATCCGTCACTGCCGTCACTTGGGTAACTTGAGGCTTACCATTTTTCACTTGAACCTCCGCAACCTGAGCTACATAAGATAAGTGTGAATAATACACACTGAAACCTTGGTGTACCCCTGGCTTCTTTTTCCATTGCGATTTTTCGGCTACTTGTCGGATTACCTCCGCAAAGCGATCTGCCTCATACGTAATTTTACCTACTGGGTTTGATTTTACGCGTGCTAGCAAATCCAAGCGCATTTGAATCGGATCTTTGCCCCCCGCCTCAGCTACTTCATCCAAAAATGCTTGTTCCGCAAATCCCAAGAAATTGGTAATTGGCGCACGCCATGGACCGGTGGTTACAGCAGATTTCTGATCAACTGATTCGATTAATACGTGATCAATTGCTCCTACCGGGAAGTTATCTTGGCGGGTAGAATTACCTGCATTTAATCCTACTCCGCGTAGGTAAAAGGAGGTTATATTTCCTTTGGCATCAATACCTGCTTTGAAATGGTACCGAACGGCCGGTCGGTAAATTCCACCACCCATGTCATCTTCACGCGTCCACATAACCAAGACTGGCTTTTTAATGATGCTGGATAGTTCAGCAGCTTCTAGGGCGAAGTCATTATTCAGGCGCCGACCGAAGCCACCGCCCATTTTGGTTAACTCCACTTGAACCGTATTTTCAGGAACACCTAATAAAGTCGCGACTGCTTTTTGAGCGGGCTGCGGTACTTGCGTAGGACCAGCCAACGTAACCGAACCCGGCTTCACATCCGCAAAAAAGTTCATCGGCTCCATTGGGCTATGCGAAATAAAAGGACACTCATACGTTGCCTCAATTACTTTGGCAGCTTCCGAAATAGCCTTTGCAAAATCCCCATCTTTCCGTTGGACCGTTGCCTTATCCGACTTCATTCCCGCATCAAACCACGCCTGATGTGTATCATTTCCCTCCAAAGGAGCATCAGATCCATACGAACATGTTAAACTCTGACGTGCCTGCATGATTTCGTAGGTACTTGTACCCACGATAGCCACCTTATTTTTAAAGGAAACAACGTCAATGATTCCCGGCATTTTCTTGACATCTTCCGCAGAGAAAGATTTTAACGTTGCCCCAAAAGGCGGACGTACAATCTGTGCAAAAACCATACCTGGCTTCCGAACATCAATTCCAAAAACAGGTTTACCTGTAACAATATCTTTATTGTCCACCCCGCGAACACGCGTTCCAATAATCTTGTAATCTTTACGGTCTTTATACGTAACGGTTGACGGAACGGGTAATTTCGACGCTTCTGCAGCTAAAGAGCCATACGAGGCTTTCTGTCCAGCAGGACCTAAGACAAATCCTTTCGATGTTTTGCAAACACTTGCGTCTACTTTCCATTGATTTGCAGCTGCTTGAACCATCATTTGGCGTACACTTGCCCCCGCTTTACGCAAACGCTCCCACGAATGTTTTAAGGCACCTGACCCACCGGTCAACTGGCGTTCAAAATTTTGTGTATCTAAATTCGCCTGTAAGACTTCCACTTGTTTCCAATCCACATCCAATTCCTCTGCCACAACCACTGGAAAAGCAGTTTTAATTCCTTGACCAATCTCTGGATTAGGGGAATATAAGCGAATTTTACCAGTGGCATCAATGCTTAAAAACGCATTAAATCGACCTGGTTCGTTGGCAATCGCCATCGTAGCTCCCTTGGATTCAAACCAATCAAATCCCAGGGTAAACACACTCGTAAAGAGTGCCGATTGTTGGATAAAATTTCTACGTGTCGTTTTCATTTCTTAACTTTTTTAGAGGCTAATGCAACTGCTTCTTGTATGCGGTGGTAGGTGCCGCACCGACAAATATTTCCGGCCATGCCGTCAACAATTTCTTGTTTCGAGGGATTCGGATTTTTCTTCAACAAGGCGGCGGCCGTCATGATTTGACCCGCTTGGCAATAGCCACATTGAGCCACATCTAATTCGTCCCAAGCCTCTTGAATCGGGTGTTTTCCGGCAGGATCTAATCCTTCGATGGTGGTGATTTGAGCGTTGCCAACGGCCGAAATAGGTAACACGCATGAGCGCATTGGCTCACCATTTACCCAAACTGTACAGGCACCACATTGCGCGATGCCACAACCATACTTAGTTCCTAATAAACCTACATGGTCTCTTAGCGCCCACAAAAGCGGGGTGTTGGAATCAATGTCCAAGCTTACTTTTTTTCGATTAATCGTCAATGTAATTGCCATGACTTATTTTTTCTTTTTAATGATTTCTTTGATACGTAAGTTTCTGAACTTTAACGGTGATCCGTGACCTAAAAACCCAATATGGCCTGTTTTGTTTAACAAACCTGGGTGTTCTTTGTGATCCGGCGTTCCATCTTTAATGGCCTGAACAATATCGCCATCCGTAATAACTTCTCCATTTAAAATAACCTTGATGCGATTACCTTCCGCAATCACTTCCTGTTCATTCCATTCACCTACCGGTTTTAAGAAACCTTGTTTAGATGGAATGATTCCATACACAGAACCATGATATTGATAAGCTTGTAATTTCGCGTAAATCGGCGCCGTGTTATCCAAAATCTGCAACTCCATCCCTACGTAGGCAGCGTCACCTTCAAGCGGCGTACGAATGCCTAAACCGTTATTTGCTCCCGGCGTTAACTGAAATTCAAACTTCATGTGAAAGTCGCCATATTCTTTTTTGGTGTACAAATTTCCTTTGCCACCACGTTTCGGATCCACAACCAATTCACCATTTACTGGGTAATAATCCGTCGTATTTCCTGTCCAATTAAAGAGCGATGAACCATCAAAAAGTGGCTCAAAACCCATCTCCTCAGGTGTATAAACAGGCTGTGGGGTCAACTCCTTCACGTAAATGTTTCTATAAACAATGTGATTCCCGTGCGCTTGTAATTCAATCGCATCCTTGATGAAAATCGGAATTTTACGATCCCAATAATTTTCCAAAATGACATTATCTACGACCAATTCCCCATTTAAATAAACTGTTACGCGTTCTCCGCGCATGGTAACCCGAAACGTGTTCCATTCTCCTACCGGATTATCGGCCACTTTTAGTGGATTCTTCGGATTTATTTGATTGTTATATAAACCTCCTGAGCCAACTTGCGCTCCCACTTTCGTCAATGCCGTATCCCAAATCTGAACTTGCGGAGAACCGCGGAGGTAAAGTCCCGCATCGCCTTCCTTTTCAATTTTCCAGTCGATGGTTAACTCAAAATCTTGGTAATCTTTGACCGAACACAAATTGTTGCCATGCCCCGTGAAGTGCAGCTCCTCCCCTTGTGCCATCCAGCCTGTGCGCATGATCGAATCCGCTTTGATTTGCTTCATCGCTAATGTATCTGCTGGCGTTTTTCTGCGTTTGACTGGATTGTCAACTAAGCCTTTCCAACCGCGTAAATCAGTGCTATTGTACATGGTATAAAAACCGCGACCTGGATTGCTTTTATTAATTTTATCACGAAGAGCGGCATCCGAAATTAAGGACGCATTTTCCATAACCCACTCCTTGGTCATTTGACCTTGAAATTCTGGATTCGCGACATAAAGTGAAGCCAACCCATCTACAATAATTTGCTTTACATTCGGTTCTTTCAATCCCAAATACAAGGTTCGCATGGCAGCTAGTGAATTGCATTTCACCAATCCCTTGTAGATCTGCTCCCGTGTATCCAAGTTTTGAGTTAAATCCAACGCATTGCGGTAACGCAAAACTTGTTGGTCTACATGCGCAAATGTCCGTCCATTGATCCGCACAAATGCTTTCAATGCCTCTTCTTCTTTCTTTCCCAACGCGTACAACCAATCCAAATTGGCAACTTCCTGAACGAAGGGTACCCAATTATTTTTATATTGAGCGACTAAGGCAAAGGCTGTAATTTTACTATTGCGCGTGCCGTCCTGCTTGATTAATTGCGTCATGCAGTTTTGTAAGGCCTTAATTTCATTTGGTAATTGCGCGATGGATAATTTCTCTGCAATCAGATCAAAATCTTTCAATTCAGCCCAAAAAGTCAATGCCTCAAATCCAGCCGCACGTTGTGGATGATTGGATTGAATTGCTCGCCAAACTAAGGATTCTACCTCAGGCCACTGGCGGTCACTTCCGTAGGTCAATAAGACCGTTTTTTGTGCTATTGACGCCTGTTCGTAGGTGCTGAGCTTAGCTTTTAAGAAATCATTTGCCGCTAGGGTGGTCGACAAGTCAGCGATTTTTTGCGCATCTACCTGATTCGACTTTAACATATCCCAAACAGCAGGAAGTCCTTTTGCCCCTTGAACTTGTAATTGGGAAATAATTTGTTCCGTTTTGAAATTCGAATTTTGAATAAGTGGCAAGGCCCAAGCGGCTTTGTAGGTACCCACAGCCTTAATGAAAGCTTTTTGATGCGCAGCATCCCAAGTTTTGATGTTGATGTTTGTCCGCGGCTTAGCCAATAATTGTTTTAAGATAAATGCGGTAACCTGCGGTTTCGCTTTTGGATATTTTCCTAGTAAAATGCTTTCATCTTGCTTCGCAATCAATCCGATCAGTTCACATTGCGTCGCATCGGGAAGGTCATCACGGAGAAATGCTTTTAATTCGGTCGGATTTTTTGCGTTGGCTAATATAAAAGCTTCCGTCGCCTGCGTAGGTTCGTAAATACCTTTGCTGGCGTATGCTGCCGCTTTTAAGGCTGGTGTGGCACCTTGGGTTCGGTTAAAGAGTTGTTGCTCGCGGGAGGATTGCGCGAAGGTTTGCCAACTAACCAATACTAGTAATAAATATTTCATGACGTTTAGAGGATATAAGGTGCGCGCATCGGTTGATTGATGAGACTATTTGCTTCAGGATCGCCGATAAATTCTTGTTTCACGGAGTCAAATTTGAGGTTGCGGTGCAAGCGCATCGCGATTAAACCCATATTGATGAGTGTACATGAACGGTACCCATTTTCCTCATTCAAGGCAAATTGAGTCCTATTTTTCACCGAATCAACAAAATCAATTTGTTGGGCCGGTGGCTCTGGAAACTCAGTTAGCTTACGTTCCAAATCAGGGATATCTGATTTAAAGTTCTTATATAATTTACCTTTTGGACCTTCGATATAGGCGACTTTCTCGTCTTTAGCTTCGCCGTCAAGGACGATTTGGCATCCATCTGCATAGGTATAGGTAATGCGATTAAAGATTCCCACGGCATCTTTATCTTGCACGGGGGCGTCTACCTCCACATAGACCGGACTTTCGTTGTCTTTACCCAACATATATTGAATGGGATCCATATAGTGCTGGCCCATATCACCTAGCGCACCGCCATCGTAATCCCAATAACCGCGGAAAGTTTGATGGGTACGATGAACATGGTATGGTTTATAAGGCGCAGGTCCGAGCCAAGCGTCGTAGTCTAATTCTGGGGGAACGGGTTGCGGTGTCAAATCTGTTTTGCCAACCCAGTAGAATTTCCAGTCGAAGCCGGTGTGTTTACTAACAGTAAATTTCAGCGGCCAACCCAGAAGACCTGAGTCAACTAATTTCTTCATCGGTTTAACCGGACAATTCAACCCGTAAAAATTACTTTCAAATCGGAACCAGGTGTTTAGTCGGAAGATACGTCCGTGTTGTTGGACCGCTTCTTTTAATTTCTGTCCTTCTCCGATCGTCCGGGTCATGGGTTTTTCACACCAAACATCTTTACCTGCCCTTGCTGCATCTGCGGCCATGATTCCATGCCAATGCGGCGGTGTCGCCACGTGGACAATATCTACTTCAGGGAGTTGAATCATTTCACGGTAGTCGGTAAATGCTTTCACACCTTTCTCGACTTTGTCTAACCCGAGTTGTAGGTTTTTCTTATCAACATCGCACATAGCAACGACGCGTGTGCCTGCGTACGGTATGTGTCCGCGTCCCATGCCGCCGGTTCCGATGATCGCTTTGGTGAGTTGGTCTGATGGAGCAAGAAAGCCCTTTCCGAGCACGTGACGTGGTACAATGCTGAATGCAGCTAAGGAAAGGACAGATTTACCTAGGAATTTTCTTCTAGAAACTGACATAAATGAATAGGTTTACGGCCAAATATATGAAATTTTTTCGACTAGACGCTGCCGGGGTCTACGACCCCGGCAGCGTCACCCCCACACCCTTGCAAATAACAGTAAAACTGATTAAAATATCTGTTTTGGGTAAAAAAAATCAAGTTCCTGAATGAATAAAAGCGTACTTTGCGTAGCGGAAAAGTTGACGCTTACGGGGAGTCTACGACCCCGTCAGCGATCAACTTCTTATAACAATTGTTAAACTTCGCGCTCCATGTGCGCCTACCACCAACGACTGCTCAATATCAGCAGTCTTCGATGGCCCGGCTAAAAACATTCCAAAGCCAGATTTTACCCCACCCAAACGCGCATAAGCCGCATGCATCGTAGGTACAATCTCAGTTACGTTTATTACTAAATGTTGGCAAATGAATGGAGCCACCCGATGAGGCATCGCCACTTCTGTCAACCAAATTGCCCCATTCTCCGCCACCCCAAACTCGCCATCAATCTCTAAAACTTCCACGTCAGCTAAACTTAAGCCATCCATCGTTTTGTCGAACCTGCGCCGTCCGGGAAATAACTCCTCTAACTCGGATGGACTTACCACACGAGCACCTACGACGGCCAATGAAGCCATGAAATCAAAACCTTCTGAAGCCTTAGTAAAAGCACCCGGATATTGAACCGGTTCTAGCGGCTCAATTTTCCCTAAAATCTGATCTCGTGAGCTCATCGTTTTTTGTACCATTCTTGAAAACTATCCTTAGGAGCAACCGGCATCTCCCGCTGTTTATACCACGGATTTAATCGATTATTTAATAAACCAGAAAACCGGCGTAAAAACGCACCGCCCAACCGGTAAATCACCGGATTGGCCAAAACAAAAGCCATCATTTTCATGCCGACGGTTTTGACAGCTGGAGCTAGTCCTGCCGACATTAAATCTTGTCGCCAAAACCACAATTGTTCATGAATATTAATCTTCACCGGACAGACATTCGAACACGAACCACACAAGGTCGACGCGAATGGTAAATCCACATTCGCTTTTTTGTCGACATTGGGAGCTAAAATAGACCCAATTGGGCCCGCAACCGGTTGGTGATAACTATGTCCTCCACTCCGACGGTACACCGGACAGGTATTAAAACAAGCCGCACAACGGATACATTTTAGTGAATTCTTGTATTTTGGATCTGCCAACTGACGCGTCCGACCGTTATCCAAAAATACGATATGCACCTCTTGACCTTCGCGCGGAAGATGAAAATGTGACGAATACGTAGTGATTAACTGCCCAGTAGCACTGCGGGCTAACAGACGCAAAAACACAGCTAAATCTTCTCTTTTAGGGATAATTTTCTCAATACCCATACAGGCGATATGGACTTTGGCTAAATGTGCCCCCATATCCGCATTCCCCTCATTCGTACATACCACAAATTCTCCCGTCTCCGCTACCGCAAAATTTACACCCGTTATCGCCACTTCAGAAGCTAAGAAATGGCCACGTAAATGTTGGCGCGCCGCCTCCGTCAAAAACTGTGGATCCTTATTGCCCTTTGGCGTTCCTAAATGCTGATGAAAAGTTTCCCCCACATCCTCCTTTTTCAAGTGAATCGCAGGCAACACAATATGACTCGGGACTTCATTTCGGAACTGAACAATACGCTCCCCTAAATCGGTATCTATAACTTCAATTCCTTTAGAAGCTAAATAATCATTTAAATGACATTCCTCGGTCAACATTGATTTACTCTTGACCAAAACTTTTGAACTTTGAGAAGCAATTATACCATGAACTATCGCATTATGTTCTGCGGCATCAGCCGCCCAATGCACATGAATGCCATTGGCCTGAGCTTTTGCCTCAAAAGCGCGTAGGTATTCCCCTAAATTTGCGAGGGTATGGTCTTTAATCTGTGAGGCATGCTCACGCAAATCCTCCCACTCAGGTAAAACTTTCGAGACCTTATCACGTTTTGCACGAACGAACCAAAGCGTTTCATCATGCCAATCCGTCCTTTCCGAATCCGAAATAAATATCTCTGAAGCATCCGCGTGACTAATCATAATTCAATATTTCTACAATGTGTTTTACTTGTAAGTTCGAACCTTGCCGGCGCAATATCCCTTCCATATGCATTAAACAAGAAGTATCCGCACCAATGATAAACTCAATGGCATTCGCATCATGCTCCTTAATTCGATCCAGTCCCATTTTCACAGAAACAGCTTCCTCCGACACACAAAATGTTCCGCCAAATCCACAACACTCATCTTCCCTTTTTGGCAAAAAGACTTCGATACCTTGAACCAGTCCAAGCAAATCTTGTAATTTCGAAAAGGGTTTTTCGTTTCGCTCCGACATGGAACTTAAACGTAAAAAACGCTGACCGTGGCAACTTTGATGCAATCCTACCCGATGAGGGAATTTCGCAGTCAAACTACTCACTTTCAAAATGTCCGTCAAAAACTCGCAAATTTCATACACCGACGACCTAATTTTCTGAGAAGGATGATGCTCCTTCAAATGTAATACGCATGACCCCGAAGGACCCACGATGTAATCAAATCCATCAAAATTAGTCGTAAAATTTGCATCACAACCTCCCGTAGAAGACGCAAAACCAGAATTAGCCATCGGTTGGCCACAACAAGTTTGATCCTTGGGAACAACTACCTCGCAGCCTAATTTCTCCAACAATTCCAAACTTGCCACCGCTACCTGAGGATAGAACTGGTCAATGTAACACGGAACAAAAAGGGCAACACGCATCCTAATAACGTTTCAGTTGAATTAAATTCTGAGGTAAATCCCCATCATAAACCATCAAAGCAGCCCCCAGCGCACTTGCCTGTGCAACCTCTGCAGCATAAACTTCGACTTTTGGAAAGGCTCGCGCCAATAAACGCATGTACCATTCATTTTTACTAAAACCACCATCCACCAACAATTGTTTAACGGGCGCATCTTTCAACAAAAGGTTCAAACTAAAAATTTGTTGGCCTACTAAATCTACCATGAATTGATCATACGCTGAGGCCAAATCCCCAAAATCAGCTAAATCTCGCCCAGCAAAAGCACAATCATAAACGCTGGATGACCTAGCTTCTAAGGCAAAAACACGCTCAGAAAAAGTCAATTCCTTGAATGATCCACCAAAATGCATCTCCAATCGTGCTACTTGCTCCTCATGAAATTGACCGCCAAATAAACGCGACGCCTTCACGGGTTTTCCATTTGATTGTAAAAAACACAAAACATCATTCGCTAATTCATCAGCAGTCAAGGGCGATTCGTTAAAAGGGTGCATCGCAATGCACCAGGTACCCGTCGACAAAAGCACAAATTCTTCCCGCATCGAGCGCAAATAAGGAATTAATGCCGCCGATGAATCATGTAAGCCAAAGCCATACCGAATTCCATCTAATTCAATACATGCCTCCGTCGAAATTGGCGCTAAGCGATCCGCAATAAGTGACGTCCACGGATGGTATTGACCTAAATCAAAATCCCACAAGGCAGTATGACAACCAATTGACGTAATCTCGGAAACGAGTTGGCCTGTAAACAACGAAGCGAAATAATTAGGAACATGCAATACCTTAAACACTTCCGGCCAAAACGGCCGGAAAGTAGACTCATACACCTGCAAACCTGAATTCAGATTCCCTAAAATAGGTGATGCAGTCCGACGAGCAAACTCAGCCTCTCCCCCATAGTTTGCATAAGGGAATGGCGAAGAAACAGGTTTTAAATAACTATATAGAGGTGCCACGGCTTCTCCCATGCGATTCACATACACAAACGATGCACCAAAAGCAGAAAAATTCAATCCGATGATTTCATACTCGGTTAACTGGCAAAGCTCTGAAAACGTGGATACAATCCACTGCTGAATTGCAGAGAGATCATCGCACTCAAATCCGTCTTCATCTTCAATATCCGGAAGCTGAATCTGCTTCTCGAACAAGACTGTAAACGCAGTCGACCACAGGAAAACCTTTCTATTTGTCTTTCCAATGTCAAAAACTGCAATAACAGGTGTTTTCACATTCATGGTTTAAAGTCCAGTAGCAATTGTTTTCGTGCCACGTGCATGTGTCAATTGTTCGCGCATTTTTTCGTGACGAAACAAAGCAATCGGATCCAAAGCACCACCTAATTCCAAACGTGCTTGAGCAACCAAAGCCCGGACATCCGTACGGAATACGGCTTGCAAAATCTCTTGGCAACGCACGACATCATTTGCTTCACGGGCTGCTTCTAAAGCGGCACGGTCCACCAACAAAGCTTGTGCGTAGGCAATTTGGATCGCTTCCACAGATTGCAATAAGTCTTCTAAAGGATCTTTCACATTGTGTGAGGCATCAATCATCCAGCCAAGATCTTTGGCGTGATTCATCCCTTTCGCATCCATTCCGTCTACCAATTCATTGAAGATTAAAAATAACTGATATGGTTTAATAGAACCTGCAGTCAAATCATCGTCGCCGTATTTCGAATCGTTGAAGTGAAAACCACCTAATTTACCTTCCATCAATAAAATTGAAACGATTTGCTCAATGTTGGCATTCGGTAAATGATGACCTAAATCCACCAAAGTCTTCGCTTGGGGTCCTAATTTATTCACCATTGAGTACGAAGCTCCCCAATCACCCACAGTCGTCGAATAAAAGTTGGGCTCATACGCCTTGTATTCCAAATATAAAGACCAGTCGGCCGGTAAAGCCGCATAAATCTCCCGCAAACTATCTACCGTACGCGCATAGGCCTTACGGAAATTTAACTGTCCGGGAAAGCATGAGCCGTCCGACAACCAAACCGTTAAGGCTTTGGAACCAAGTTCAACTCCGTGCTTAATCACCTCAATATTGTGATCAATTGCTTGTTTCCGAGTTGCCGCAGAAACATGTTGCAAGGATCCAAACTTGTAGGAATAAGCTTGATTTGCTTGATCTTGAAAGGTATTTGAATTGACAGCATCGAAAGCTAACCCATGTTGAGAAGCTAATGTACGAATGGCCGCAGGGTCCGTCGGAATATCCCAAGGAATATGCAAAGAAATAGCTCCTGAAGATTTATTTAACGCATGCAATAAACCAACGTCAGCAATTTTCTCTTCTAAATTACGCGGTTCGCCTCCACCGGAAAAACGGCCAAAACGTGTTCCTCCTGTGCCTAATGCCCACGATGGAATCGCAATTTGAAAATCTTTTAATTTCTGTAAAATGCCAACCGGCAAATCCACTTCGGATTTCAAGAAATCCAATCGGCGCACATGCTGAGCAAGCTGCGCCTCGTTATGATTCGAAATATTCATCAGCCTCTATCGTAAAAATCCTGCGGCAACGCCCCCATCCACATTCAAGGCATTTCCGGTAGATTTATCTAATAAACCACCCACGAAAGCAAAACATGCATTAGCAATATCCTCTGGTAATATGGATTCGTTTAAAAGTGTCCGTTTCGCATAATAGGCCGGCAATTCAGCAACGGTGACACCGTAGGCTTTGGCGCGACCTTCCGCCCATCCACCAGACCAAATATTTGAATCTGCGATTACGGCATCCGGGTTAACGGTATTTACACGGATATGATCTGGTCCTAATTCAGCGGCCAATAAGCGTGTCATGTGTGCCTGAGCTGCTTTCGCACTGCCATAACCTACGTTATTCGGTCCGGCAACAAAGGCATTTTTTGAAACAATATTCACAATGTCTCCGCCTAGCCCTTGCTTACGCATCACGGCAATTGACGCTTGCGAAACGAGGTATTGCCCCTTCACTAAAATATCATATAGTTTATCCCAATCGGCCTGCGTATGCTCCAAAATTCCTTTCGAGATGGAAATACCTGCATTGTTCACGATCAAATCTACCCCACCAAAATCTAGACAAGCCTGCTTCATCGCCGCTTCAATAGAATCTTGATTAGTCACATCTGCGATTACAGTTGACACCACATCTTTACCAAATAAGGCGGCAAACTCTTCTTTTGCCTCCGCCAAACGATCAGCGTTCACATCGTTCAAAATCACACAAGCACCTTCTTGCGCCATCTTTTTGGCAATTGCTTTACCTATTCCGCCACCTGAACCGGTCACAAAAGCGACGCGACCCGATAAGGATTTAGGTTTAGGCATGCGTTGTAATTTTGCCTCTTCCAATAACCAATATTCGATATCAAAAGCCTCTTGACGTGGTAGCGAAGTATATGAAGAAATCGCCTCAGCTCCACGCATTACGTTGATAGCATTTGTATAAAACTCTGCGGCCACCCGCGCAGTTTGTTTGTCCTTTGCAAAAGTAAACATACCCACGCCAGGATATAAAATAACAACCGGATTCGGATCACGCATGGCTGGAGAATTTGCGCGTTTGCAAGAATCGTAATATGCACCATACATGGCGCGATAATCCGCAAATAAAGGCGTTAAAGCCTCGACAGAAACATCGGATCCCAACACCAATGGCGAAATTTTTGTCCGCAAAAAATGATCCGGGCAAGAAGTACCTAACGGTGCCAAACGATCTAAATCATTTGAATTTATAAATTGCAATACACGCTCATCGTCAGAAAAATGCCCTACCATTTGCACATGTGAGGAACAAAAACCACGAAGTACCGGCGCCAATTCTGCCGCTTTTTCTTTGCGTTCTGCAGGAGAAAAAGATTCACGGCGCGCACCACCAAAGACCGTTTTTGTATTAGACTCAATGTAAGCAGCACATTTTTCTATGACTTCTAAGGTATTTATATAACAATCATAGGACGTATCGCCCCACGTAAATAATCCGTGTGAACCCAACATGATGCCACGCAATTGGACACCACGAGAAGATGCTTCTTCTAAACAAGCTTTTAATTGCAAGCCTAAATCGAAACCAGGGCGTTGCCAACCTACCCAGCCGATTAATCCACCAAAAAGATCTTTTGTGATTTGCTCTCCATCTTTTGATGCCGCAATTGCAATAGCTGCATCTGGATGTAAATGATCGATATGTTTGAAAGGTAAAAAGCCGTGTAAAGGGGTATCAATTGATGGGGCTTTGGACGCTAAATCAAAAATACAATGGTTGAATAATTCAACCATCTCATCTTCATGCTCCAAACCGCGGTACACATTTGTTAGGGAACGTAAGCGATCCACATACAATGCTGCGCAGCCCGACTTCTTCAATGTCCCGATATCGCCACCAGAACCTTTAATCCACATTACCTCGGTTTCAGAACCTGTTAAGGGATCTTTACCCTGTAATTTGACCGATGTATTACCACCACCGTAATTTGTAATGCGTAAATCTGCGCCTAAGATATTCGAGCGATAGATAAATAGGTCAACTTCATTCCCCGCAAGCGCTGCTGCTTTAGCATCATCCCAGAGATAAGATACATGATTGTACATAATTGATACTTTATATTATTTCAGATAAAAATACGATATAAAAAGTGCGTAACCATCCTATCCTAGATAGGGATAGTTAAATTAATTTTTAGGTCACCATTTTTTTGAAACAAAATTTTAAAATCGCACTATTTTTTTATTCCAAAACTTGAGCTAGAGAACTTGAAATTTAAACTCTATTTCTTTTTCTTCGGCTGCGCCATATCCATATAATCGACCACCAAGCTACTTAAGGCTTTCACACCCACTTGAAAATGACCTTCATCTAAATGAAAGTCTGGCGTATGGTGACCAGCGACTTCGTCGGACTTTTTACTATCCGGTCTTGCTCCCAAAAAGAAAAAGAATCCTGGAACTTTTTGTTGGAAAAAAGAAAAATCCTCTGCTCCCGTATGCGCTGCAATAATACGCACACGATCTTTTCCATTCACTCCCTGCAAGGTTGGCAACATTTTTTCAACTAATTCTGGATTATTATAAGTTACCGGATATCCAGTTCCAATCGTTACATCCGCCTTTCCACCACCACTTTCCGCGATATTTGAGGCGATATCATTGATTCGTTGGTGTACCAATTTACGTTGCTCCACCCCAAACGTTCGAATCGTTCCAATCATATGCGAAGATTCAGGAATGATGTTTTGACGAATTCCACTATGAATAGCTCCCACCGTCACAATCGCAGGATCCTCTGTAATATTCACAGAACGGGAAACAATGGTTTGTAAGCCCATAATAATTTGAGACGAGATCACAATCGGATCAATTCCCGTCCAAGGCCTTGCGCCATGCGCTTGCTTTCCTTTAACCTTAATGTCCAATTGGTCTACCGCCGCCATCGTAGCACCTGATTTGTATTCCAAAACACCGTTATCAGATTCAGCCTCAATATGTAATCCAAAAATCACATCTACTTTCGGATTTTCCATTACGCCTTCTTTCACCATTAATTCGGCTCCCGAAAGAATCATTTCTCCTTTGTCGTCATAAACGCCTTCTTCAGCTGGCTGGAAAATAAACTTGACCGTTCCGGCTAAATTCGCTTTCTCTGAAGCTAAAATTTCTGCCACGGCCATTAAAATAGCTACATGCGAATCGTGTCCGCAAGCATGCATCACACCTGTTTTTTGGCCATTGAATTCCGCAGTGACCTTGGACTTAAAAGGTAAATCGCCACGTTCTGTAACGGGTAAGCCATCCATATCGGCACGTAATGCAACAACAGGACCAGGTTTTCCTCCTTTTAAAACACCCACCACACCCGTGCGAGCAACTTTTTCTTGGACTTCAATTCCCAAAGAACGCAAATGTGCCGCCACAATTCCTGCCGTACGTACTTCTTGATTACCCAATTCAGGGTGTTCATGAAAGTCCCGACGCCAAGCAATCACCTTGTCTTTCAAGGCGTCCGCTTTTTGCGTAATCACTGGTTTTAATGCAGATTGCGCAGATGCCAAAAAAGGCGCTGCGAGTAGGGCGATGAGGGTTAGTTTATTCATTTTATACATGTAGAGACGCTACCTCGTGTCTCATTTTTTAATAGACGCAAAGTATTGCGTCTCTACATTTTTCTTTACGCAAGGTATTGCGACTCTAATTTTTATTTATATCCCCAACCGCGCATGATAGCAATATTTTCCTTCATGCAATCCAATGGTTTTAATCCTTGGTATGACTCTTGCTCGATGATAAAATGCTTGGTTCCGCCTTCTTTGTCGCCCAACTTCACTAAAGCTTGCACATCGATTTGGCCTGATCCTTTACCTAAAATCGTTGATTCGAATTTCTCATGCCCACCTGCTGCCGGAACTTCGTCCTTTACGTGCATAGACACAAAACGGCCAGGGAATTTCTTCATCACGTCGGCAGGTACTCCGCCGCCATTAATCATATTACCTATGTCTAATTGTTGGGCCACCAATTTTGGATCCGTATTGTTTAACATGATATCATATAATAATTCTCCATCTAATTTCTCAGAGAACTCAAAATCATGGTTGTGGTAACCAAAGCGCATGCCTGATTTATTACATAATTCACCCGACTTGTTAAAGATGTCCATAAATTTCAACAAGAGATTTTTGTCCTTACGGATACCCATGTCGATCGACGGACTGATCACCAATTCTTGACCCATGACAGCTGCATCTTCAACTGTGTATTTCCATAAATCAGTGAAATCATTTTTCGCGTCATCCCAATGCGCTTTACCCATCACCGTGTGACCAGATGGCATTTTCATGCCTAAATCGTCGAGGCGCTTTTTGAATTCTTTGGCTTCCCAACCGTAAAACTTACGGTTGATGTAATTCGCATGCTCTACATATTTGTAGCCCATTTCTGCCAAAGCGTTTAAGGTACCTTGTGGATCCTTACGCATATCTTCGCGAATGGAATACAATTGAATACCCACTAATTTCTTGTATTTTACTGCGGCTAAACTTTGCAAAACAGGTGAAGCAAAGGCCATCGCGCCTAGCCCAAAGGCTGAATTGCGCAAAAACGAACGTCTAGATGTAGTCATATTATCATAGGTTTAATTAGGACTCCAAGCTACTCAATCTATTTCTATTTTACAAAATTCACGTAACTTCGAAGCATGATGCAACCACTCGCAGAGCGCATGCGCCCCACTACATTGGATGACTACATTGGTCAAGAAAAGGTCATTGGGGCACAAGCACCTTTACGAAAAGCCATCGAGGCTGGCCACCTTCCCTCTTGCATTCTGTGGGGTCCTCCCGGAGTAGGGAAAACCACCCTGGCAACCTTACTAGCCAGCGCCCTAAAACGCACCATTTACACCCTTTCGGCCGTTTCATCCGGTGTCAAGGATGTGCGCGAAACATTGGAGTTAGCGAAAAAGAACCGCATGTTTGAGGCGCAATCGCCGATTCTTTTTATCGATGAGATTCACCGTTTTTCGAAGTCCCAACAAGATTCTTTGTTGAACGCTGTCGAAAAAGGTATCGTCACCTTAGTAGGCGCAACCACAGAAAACCCGTCATTTGAGGTCATTTCAGCCCTTTTGTCTCGTTGTCAAGTGTATGTTTTGGAGGTACTGAACGCGACGCATTTACGCCAACTCATCGATAAGGCAATTAGTACGGATAAATTGTTTGCCAACAAATCCATCAAATTAACGGAGACTGATGCTTTATTTCATTTTTCAGGTGGTGATGGGCGAAAATTGCTCAACTTATTTGAGCTGTTAATTACGACAGAAGGAGGAAATTCGCTCGACATCACGAATACACTCGTAACCGAACGCCTTCAAAAAAACCTCGCGCAATACGACAAAGACGGCGAACAACATTACGATATCATTTCCGCTTTCATTAAATCAATTCGAGGATCAGATCCGGATGCTTCCGTATACTGGTTGGCACGCATGCTCGCAGGCGGCGAATCCCTCGAGTTTATCGGTCGGCGCTTATTAATCCTAGCCTCCGAAGATATTGGCCTAGCCAATCCCAATGCATTATTGTTAGCTCAATCTTGCTTCGATTCCATCCGAGTGATTGGCAATCCCGAATCCCGCATCATTCTTTCGCAAACGGTGATTTATTTGGCCACATCACCTAAAAGTAATTCGGCCTACAATGCCATTAACAAAGCGATGGCCTATGTAGAACAAACGGGAGATTTACCCGTTCCGTTGCACCTTCGCAATGCGCCCACGCGCAAGATGAAAGATTTGAATTATGGCGCGGATTATAAATATCCGCATGATTTTCCGGGACATTGGGTGGAGCAAAATTACTTCCCAGAGGTTCCTTCGCGACCCGTGTTTTACAATCCGTCCGAACAGGACAAAATTAATCGTGGCACTCCATCAAAATAAGCGCCCCGCTTTCGTAAGAAATTTTCACGATTCCATCTTCGCGAGCTTCATTACTAGAACTCGTTTGACTACCAAGGCTTAACACAGGATGATCTAAATCATACACCAGACCCGTAGATTTTACTTGGTGAGCTTCCCCATACGGTATCAGGGAAATTGGCGTTTTTGCAGGATACCATTTCTCGAATGTGGGTGGTAATAAATAGGATGTTGAATAATCATCAAAGAACACAATTTTCAACTGCCGACCATACCGTACCATGGAATGAAAATTATTTAGCGTATGATCCATACGTTTTCCGGACGCCCAAACTACATTAACTGCCGGATAACCTTCCTCTAATAAATATTCAAAAGCCTTCTCTAAATCAGTCAAATTCTGATCAGGTGTATGTATTTTTTTCAACGGATAATGACTGAAATCTTCAGTGTTCGCATGGTCAAAATCGCCCAACCACACATCCACTTTGATACCCAACGAAATCACACGTTCCAATGCGCCATCTAGCACAATGACTGTGGGAGACCATTCAAGTAATTGATCCAACATATCCATCGAACACGCCTCCCCATTCGCAATGATTAGCGCAGGTTCTTGTTTATCGCGAATGATGTGATGTGATGACATATCAGACGTTGAAATCGGACTTACCACCCGACTTGGATATCAATTTAGTTTCTTTAATGACAATGCCTTTGGATACGGATTTGCACATATCGTATACCGTTAAAGCTGCCACAGAGGCGCCTACGAGTGCTTCCATTTCGACGCCGGTTTTGGCTTCAAGCCGACAAATACAAGTGATCAGAATTTGGTCAGCCTGTACTTCCGTTTCGAATTTACACGAATCCAATCCGAGCGGATGACATAATGGAATTAAATCAGATGTCTTTTTTGCCGCCATGGTACCAGCGATTATGGCTGTTTGAAGGATGCTGCCTTTTTTATTTTGCCAACCGGCCGCTTCGAAATGTTGAACAATTTCCGCACCTAAATACACGATGGATTGTGCTTTCGCTTCACGAACAGATTCGTTTTTTGCACTAACATCCACCATTCCTGGGGTGCCATCAGCTTGTAAGTGAGAAAAATCGTTTGACATATACATTTCAAATTTAGCTTACGAAAATACGGGAGATTTGGCAATTTTTAGCGAAATTTATCAAATACGTAAACCAACAAACATGATTAGCCCTATTGAAGCGATTGCCCTTTTAAAAAACATCACCATCCCATTCCGGACTGAAAAACTACCCTTAGCAAAAACATTAGGCATGAATCTGGCTGAAAAAATTGTGGCAGATCGTGATTTTCCACCCTTTGACCGGGCGATGATGGACGGAATAGCCGTCAAAGATATCACGGCACCTACTTGGAAAATCGAGGGCATTTTATTTGCAGGCGAGCCTGTAAAAGCGATCAAAAAAATGGATGGTTCCCTGCAAATTATGACGGGCGCAACTGCTCCTAAAGGCACGGAAGCCATCATTAAAATAGAAGATCTTAGCATCGAGAAAAAAATAGCCACCTACATTGGCAAAACTCCTTTAACGAAAGGACAATTTATTCATACGCAAGGTATGGATGCGCTAGAAGGATCCATTGTAGTCAAAAAACGAACTAAAATTGGACCGATTGAAATTGCCATCGCCGCTTCTGTAGGAAAGGCACACATCGAAGTAGAGTCAAAACCCCACGTACATATTTTCTCTACAGGAGATGAAATCGTAGGTCTCCATGAAACACCTGCCGCGCACCAAATTCGTAGCTCGAATGTCATGATGATGAAGTCTGTTTTATTATCCAAAGGCTTCAAAGCAAATTCTAGCCATTTACCCGATTCGGTTGAAAAAATTAAGGCCAACCTGGAAAAAGCATTAGAATCTAATGATATCATTTTGCTATCAGGGGGTGTATCTGCAGGCAAAAAAGACTTTATTCCGGCCGCATTAACAGAGGTCGGCTTCGAAACAATCATTCATAAAATTGCCCAAAAACCAGGCAAACCAATGTTGGTGGCCACCCGTCCAGACGGTAAAGTAATCTTTGCATTTCCAGGCAATCCAATCTCTACATTGACTTGTTTTTGGGTTTATTTCCTGCCTTGGGTATCGGGCGATTTTCCGACCTACGCTGAAAAAGAAATCAAATTCTTACCAAAACCTTTGGCAGATTTAGATCATTGGATCCCTGTTGAAAATGGAGAAACATTGGCTCACAATGGTTCGGGAGATTTAATTGGTTGGTCAAAAGCAGACGGATTAGTTTGGCAAAAAGCAGGTCAAAAAGACACCCAATTGCCCTATATTTCACTAAAATAATCGTGTATGGAACTGAAGCTTCATCAATTCGATTTACCGCTCAAGCATACATTTACCATCACGCATGAATCGCGTGATGTACAACCCACGCTCATCGTAGAGTTGAGTTGGCATGGCAAAAGCGGTTTCGGCGAAGCAACAGAAACACCCTATTACGGTGTCACCATGGAGAAAATGGTAGCGCAAGTGGAAAGTATCCGACACCTGTTACCGCATGATATCCTCCCGCATCCAAGCGATTTTTGGAAGATGTTATCCAAAACCTTATTGGACGACCACCCCTTTGCATTATGTGCTTTAGACGTTGCTTATTGGGATTTATGGGGCAAAACACATAATAAACCACTCTACGAAATATGGGGATTGGATATCTCAAAAAATCCCATCACAGACTACACGATTGGTATAGATAGCGTCGAAAAAATGATTGACAAAATGCGTGAAATGCCATTTCCTTTGTATAAAATTAAATTGGGCACCGATGATGATTTAGAGATAGTCGAAGCCTTGCGAAAAGAAACAGATGCTGTTTTTCGCGTAGATGCGAACACCGCTTGGACGCCTGAGCAAACCATTTATTTTGCGCCAGAGTTGCAGAAATTAGGTGTTGAATTTATTGAACAACCGTTGAAAGCCGACAATTTGGAGGGAATGAAAAAGGTTTACAAGGAATCTGTTTTGCCCATCATTGCAGATGAGTCATGTATTTTGGAGGAAGATGTAGCCAAATGTGCCGGATTTTTCCATGGGGTAAATATCAAACTCATGAAATGCGGTGGGCTAACCCCAGCATTGCGTATGATCAAAGAAGCCAAAAGCCTCGGACTTAAGGTAATGGTAGGTTGCATGACTGAATCAACAATTGGTTGCTCCGCCATTGCGCATTTATTGCCCTTATTGGACTATGTTGACATGGACGGATGTTTGTTAGTTGACGATCAAATCTCTCGCGGCATCACCATTGATTTCGGAACTGTTAGCTACGCCAAAGCTGCCGGAACGGGGGCCGAATTAATTCGAAAGTAATGTCCTACCAAGTCCACGATAATCACATCCCCGAGCGCCTCGTTTCTTTCGAGGGGAAAAAGTACCGTTGGCTTGGAGGCACAAACTACCTCAACATAGGCACTCATCCCCTATTTCAAGAAAAATTACAGGAGGGGATTCGAATTTTCAGTCAAAATTGGGGCAGCTCCCGACTGAATAATTACCGCATGGATGTGTGGGAAAATTTAGAAGACGTGTTAGCCAAGCGCTTTCAGGTTGAGGCCGCTGCGTTGTGTAGCTCAGGGTTATTGGCCGGTCAAACAGCTATGCAATTTATTGCGCAAAAATACCCGGAGGCCAAGATATCTTTGGCTCCAAAGACGCATCCGGCTTTGTGGCGCCATCCTCACTTACCAGCTCCAGGAGAATTTTCAACTTGGGAAAAAGACGCACAAATACTGTGTATGGATGGCATAGGATCACCGTGGGTGGAAGAATTTCTGACGGGATTTGAACAACAGTTGTCTCCAAATCAAACATTGATCGTTGACGAATCGCATCGGTTAGGAATTGTTTCAACACAGATAGAATCGTCGGCAAATGTAATTCAAACAAGTTCATTATCGAAGGCTTTTGGCATTCCAGCAGGAATCATTTTAGGTAAAAAAGCAGCTATTGATTCAATTAAAATCAATCCATTCTGGGTCGGAGGTTCTCCCGCAAACCCGGCTTATGTTTATGCCTGTTTACATGCCCAAGAAGCGTATGATGAGCGAGTTATCTTATCGTCTGAACTAGCGAAAGCTTTTACTAATAATGCTTCACATGTACAATTTGTAAAGAATTATCCGGCATTCAGTTCAGAAGATCCAGCACTTTTTGATCATTTAAAATCCCTCGGGTTTTTATGTAATCAATTTGCTTATCCTAACCCGGATGCATCGCCACTATGTAGAGCTATATTGCCTTCATGTTTGAATTTACAGGATATTGAAGACTTAACCCATGCCCTCAGCACCTATGAAAACGCTTAAAGGACTTCTTTTACTAATACTACTTTCAAATACTTGTATCCAGGCACAAGACCGGGTTATTGAACAGTTATTGAAGGCAAATCCAAGCTATTTCAAACAGTTGACAGATAATCCTTCTAAATACCGGTTACAGATTTTATACACACAAATTGACCGAGATGCCTCCAATCAAGCAACATTTACGACGCATGAGTATCGGGTAGACGCCAATGAATATTTTTACCCGGCGAGTACGGTAAAATTGGCCGCGAGTGTATTGGCTTTGGAAAAAATCAATCAACTGAAGATTGATAAAAATACGACCTTTCAAACTTTGAAAAATCGGCCTACACAGTTAGAAGTTTTACGCGACACGAGTGCGGCGAATGGGTTGCCGAGCATTGCGCATTATATCAAAAAGATATTATTGGTTTCCGATAACGAAGCATACAATCGATTGTATGAATTTTTGGGACAAAAGAATTTCAATAAAAAAATGGCTGATAAAGGCTTTGAGGGCGTTCGCTTCACACATCGTTTACAGACATCTATTCCCTTACTTGAAAATCAATACACGAATCCGGTGCAATTTGTGAATGAAAAAGGCGAAGTTGTTTGGCGACAAAAAGAACAATTTAACAAGAAGCAAATTCAATCTCCGAATCCACTTCAAACGATTTTAGGGAAGGGCGTTATGAATGACTCTGGCCGTATCAGCATGAATCCGGTCGCGTTTGGATTCAAAAATGCCTATCCTTTGCAGGCCCAACATGATTTCTTGAAACGATTGATGTTTCCTTCGGCTTACGATGCAAAAGAACGATTCAATTTAACGGAAGAAGATTATCGCTTCCTCTATCGATATATGTCGGCATACCCCACAGAGTCCAAAAAGCCATCATATTCAGCCGACAGCACCATCGGACCGGCCTATTGCAAGTTTATTTTATATGGTGGGGATAAAAATGCGCAGCTTAATTCGGATGTGCGTATTTTCAATAAAGTGGGTGATGCTTATGGATTCTTATTGGACAATGCCTACTTCGTTGATTTCAAGAATAAGGTTGAATTCATGGTCACTGCCACGATCTATTGCAATGAAGATGAAATATTCAACGATGACAAATACGAATATGATTCGGTCGGATTTCCGTTCTTTAAACACCTGGGAGAGGTGATTTACCAACATGAGTTAAGTAGGCCTAAAGCAAATCTCCCGAATCTAGACCAGCTAAAATTTACGTATTCAGATTAAATCAAGTTTGCTGATTAGCCTTTTTATACGAATAAGCTAACACGAGGACGCCAAAAAGCACGGATGGAATGGAAAGAATTTGGCCCATATTTAACGTCAAATTATTTTCAAATGAGCTTTGATTTTCTTTCAGGAACTCGTAAAAAAACCGAAGCGTAAAGAGTACAATCATGAAATAACCTGTCATCAGACCCTCTTGTGTTGCTTGTTTCTTTTTCGACCAAAACCACATCAAAACGAAAAAAATCACCAGGCACGAAAGCGCCTCATATAGTTGGGATGGATGGCGCGCCAAAACGAGATTGGGGTCGCCGAAGGGATTAAACTCAGTATCTTTTAAAAATTTAAATCCCCAAGGAAGTTCGGTGGGCTTACCAATAATCTCCGAATTCATCAGATTTCCCATCCGAATACAGAATCCAGCGAAAGCGACGGCTGGCACCATGCGATCTGTGATGTATAAGTAAGACATCCCTTTATGCTTGCGAGCATATAGATAAAAGGCGGTAAATAAACCAATTCCTGCGCCGTGCGATGCTAAACCTGAAAATGGGGGCGTGATCATTTGCAAAAAAAAGCGAACGGGATCAGCTTGTAGCAATTGAAATTCATAGAAAAAATAGTGCCCTGCGCGAGCGCCTATGATAGTGGCAACCATCGTGTACATCAGCAATTGATCTGCTTGTTCAGTGGATTTCCCCTCCTGCCTAAACATGTAGCTAACAATTTGAAATCCGGCTAAAAAGGCGGATGCAAAAAACAATCCATACCAGCGTACGGGAAAACCAAATAAATCAATTATGGTAGGATCGGGACTCCAAGAAATAGATGCAAACAACATGAACGTTTGGTTTAGACGCTCAAAATTAACGGAAAATTTAGGATTTAGCGCGCTACTTTTTTAACGACTACCTGAATTGTCTTTTTTATAACTTTGGCTGGATATAAGCGAGTAGGCAAACCTAGAGCCATCACTGACTCCGATGATATTAATAAAACGATAATTAGAAGTACTAATTTGACTTTCATTGATTTATAAATTTTCGGTTCGCAAAACTAATAAAGTTTATAGTACTTTGCAATACAAGGTACTGGATGATTTAAAATATTTTTAAAACGGTAAACTAGATGCGCATAGTTGCCGATTGGTTGCATGCTTGTTCCTTGCGAAAAATCTTGCGGATGTGCGGCTTTTACACTTAATTTGAAGCTTATGCAAGAAATTGAGCCATCCTACCAGTGGGAATCCCTGTACAATGCGGCAAATGATAAAAAATCGCCATTTTATGGGCGTTCCTATTCACAAACGGAATATGAACACGCTATTTATGGTTATTACATCCATCCGCTCTGGGATGAAATAGATTCTGAAACACTTTTTTGTAAAATTTTGTATACGGACTACGACAAACAATTCAGCATCATCGAGTTATTTGGGGAATGGAACGATACGTTACATAATGACATTATGTCGTTCAAACGTCAGGTCATTGATCATTTGCTTTCAGCTGGTATCAAACATTTTATTTTACTTGGCGAAAATGTATTCAACTTTCATGGAAGTTTTGAAGACGATTATTATGCCGAATGGTTTGAAGAAGTAGCGGATGGGTGGATTGCGGCGTTACAATTTGCCCCATTTGTAGAGGCGGAATGGACAAAATACCACATGGATTATTACATTAATTTTGGTGGAAATTTAAATGTACCCCAATGGCGAACACTTAAGCCAGAAGTGCTGTTTGCAGGGATTCAGCATATTTTGGCACGCCGATTAAACTAAAAAAAGTGAATCAGGATA